>NZ_JBEORW010000026.1:0-126145 GCF_040302565.1 Streptomyces sp. NPDC097981 | reverse complement strand
CGCCCTTGACGGCCCGGACCGAACCGGAAGGACAGTGGACTGGCGGGACGCCCCCGGACACCCCACCGACCCCGGTCAACTCAGACCCCGACCCCGGCATCCCGGTCAATCCCCCCGGTGCCGAGTGCGCTGGCTCCGGCCCCTGCTGCCCCGGCCCGCTTTCCGGGTGCCGGGTTGACGGACCCCGCCCCCCCCGCCGTCCCCGACGCCCGGCAGGCCGGGCCCCGCCCCCGCCCCGGCCCCGCCGCCCCCGACGCCCGACCGGCCGCCCCCCCGCCCCCGCTGTCCCGGTCCGCCCTCCTGGCCCCGAGTCCAGAGGTCCCGCCCCCCGATCTCGAAGGGTGCGTTAATCGTTCTCCATGATCACTTAAGTGTCGCTACGGAGGCCCCGAGTTCCGGGGTCGTGGCCGGAAGTGCTCGGAGGCATGGCAGGCTTGGGGCATGGCCGCTCAGATTTATCCCAGCATCCTGTCCGCCGACTTCGCCCGCCTCGCAGAGGAGGCGAAGGCCGTAGAGGGGGCCGACTGGCTGCATGTCGACGTCATGGACAACCATTTCGTCCCGAACCTCACCCTCGGTGTGCCCGTCGTGGAGTCCCTGAGCCGGGCCACGGACATCCCGCTGGACCTGCACCTCATGATCGAGGACCCGGACCGCTGGGCCCCGCAGTACGTCGAGGCCGGAGCGGGATCGGTCACCTTCCACGCCGAGGCCGCCGCCGCGCCCGTGCGGCTGGCGCGGGAGATCCGGGCCAAGGGGGCGCGGGCGTCCATGGCGCTCAAGCCCGCCACGCCGATCGAGCAGTACGAGGACATCCTCCCCGAGCTCGACATGCTGCTGATCATGACGGTTGAGCCGGGCTTCGGCGGCCAGCCCTTTCTCGACATCATGCTCCCCAAGATCCGCCGTACCCGGGAGCTGATCGCCAAGCACGGCCTGGAGCTGTGGCTCCAGGTCGACGGCGGGGTCTCGGCCTCGACCATCGAACGGTGTGCCGAAGCCGGAGCCGACGTGTTCGTCGCCGGAAGCGCGGTGTACGGGGCGGTCGACCCCTCCGCCGCCGTGCGTACGCTGCGGGAGCAGGCGGACGTCGCGATCTCCGCGGCGCCCTGGGCTTGCGACCACTGAAACAAGGGTTGGTGAACAGCTCGGTGAACGGGAGCTGTCCAGGCTGATCAACGGCCGCCGGATCTGACAGGATGAACGGCGAGTCGAGAGTGTGAACAGCAGTAGCAGTGAGGAGAGCGCGGTGTCGGCAATGTCGGCGGGACGGTCAGCCCTGCGGATGGGACCCGCGGAGCTGGTGCAGGCGGCGGCCATGGCCCGCCGCTTCTACCTGGAGGGCAAGTCCAAGATCCAGATCGCCGAGGAGTTCGGCGTGAGCCGCTTCAAGGTGGCCCGGGTCCTGGAGACGGCTCTTGAGCGCGACCTCGTGCGGATCGAGATCCGCGTGCCGGCCGAACTGGACGCGGAGCGCTCCGACGCGCTCCGTGCCCGGTACGGGCTCCGGCACGCCGTCGTCGTCGAGTCGCCGGCCGATGCGTCCGACGACGCGCCCGACCCGGAGAACCTGGGCGCGGTCGCGGCGGACCTGCTCGGCGAGCTCGTCAACGAAGGCGACGTACTGGGTCTGGCCTGGGGGCGGTCGACCATCCACATGGCCGCCTCCCTGCACCGGCTGCCGCCGTGCACCGTGGTGCAGCTGACGGGCGTGTACGACGCCGGTACGGCCGAGCGCGGGTCGGTGGAGGCCGTGCGGCGGGCCGCCCAGGTCTCGGGGGGAGACGCGCACCCGATCTACGCGCCGATGCTGCTCCCCGATCCGGCGACCGCGGCCGCGCTGCGCAGCCAGACGGGAATCGCCCGGGCCTTCGAGTACTTCGACAAGGTGACCGTCGCGGCGGTGTCGATCGGTTCGTGGGAGCCCGGGATCTCCACCGTCCACGACATGCTCACGGACGAGGAGCGGGCGCACTACGCGTCGCTGGGTGTAGCGGCCGAAATGTCCGCTCACTTGTTCGACTCCGAGGGGCGGCGTGTCGGGCGGGACCTCGGCGAGCGCTGCATCACCGTCGAGGCGGACCGGCTGCGCCGGATCCCCGAGGTCGTGGCCATTGCGGGCGGGCTGAGGAAGGCCTCCGCGATCGGCGCGGTGCTCCGTTCCGGGCTGGTGACGAGCCTGGTCACGGACACGGCAGTCGCGGACTACCTGCTCACCGAGTCGGCCCCGGGGCTGCGGCCGGCGCTGGACCGGGCCGACCCGGACGACTGATCCCGGGCGGCGTGGCGCGGCGCGGAAGGTGCCGCTGAGGGTGTCCTGGGGCGGATGGTGCCGCAATCGAGATCCGAACAGCGGGCCGTCCGGCGGCCTCCGGGGCGCATACTGGTCTCGATGACAAAGTCAGCAGTACCTCGCCGCCATCTGCCGTCCAGCCCGTTCAAGGCCCCCGTGGAACCGCCGCTCCGGCAGTTCAGCGTCGGCGACCGGGTCTCTCACGACGAGCACGGCCTCGGCCGTGTCGTCGGTATCGAGGAGGGGATCGCCGTCCTGGTCGACTTCGGATCGGTCCAGAAGAGAATTCTCAGTCCCTACACCAAGATGGCCGCGCTCTGAGGTCATCGCGGACGCGGACACCGCGCGATTCGCGAGCGAATCGGATATTCGGCACGATCGGTGCATGATCTTCAGAGGCATGCCCCGATCGTTGCTGCGCTGTGTGGGAGCGGTGTTCCTGTGCGTTGCGCTGGTCGGAGTGGCGGGGTGCGGCGGGGAGAAGGCCGCGCCGTCCGCCGCGGCCGGCGTGCGTTCCGGATCCGCCGCTTCGGCGCCCGCCTGGGCCAAGGGGATGGTGACCGTGCGGGCCGACGCGCTGCCGTCGCAGGCGCGGGACGTGCTCGTGCTCATCGAGAGGGGCGGGCCGTATCCGTACCGGCAGGACGGGACCGTCTTCGGGAACTTCGAGAAGGTCCTGCCCCGGCAGAAGCGCGGCTACTACCACGAGTTCACGGTGAAGGAGCCGGGCGAGCGCGACCGCGGGCCCCGGCGGATCGTGACCGGTGAGGGCGGGGAGTTGTTCTACACGGACGACCACTACGACACCTTCAAGGCGGTTCTGCGATGACCCTGGATCCGCAGCCGCTCGCCCCGGCGCTGGCCGCCGCCGAGAAGGCGGCCTGGACGACCCTGCGGGTGGACCTGGACGGCGTACGCGGCAAGGCCGAGCTGATGCGGCGGTGGGGGGCGGCGCTGGAGGCTCCCGCGTGGTTCGGGGAGAACTGGGACGCGCTGGCCGATCTGCTGACCGACCTGTCGTGGTTGCCGCAGGCGCCGGGGCGGTTGGTGGCGGTGACGTCCTGGCGGTCGTACGCGCAGGTGCGGCCCGACGACTGGGAGACCTTGCAGGAGGTCCTGGAGGAGGCCGTCGGGTTCTGGCGCGACGCCGATGAAGGGGCGTTGACCGTACTCCTCGCGGAGCCGGAGCCGGAGCCGGAACCGGAGCCGGAGCCGGAGTCGGCGCCCGAGCCCGAGCCGCCGGCGGGTGGGGACGGTCCGCGGAGGCCCTCCCGGCGCTGAGCCCGGGGTACGGGACGGCCCCGCGGCCCGGGAAGGGGCGGCGGGGCCGGGTCGTGGGCGGGTCAGTTGTTCGGGATCCAGGGGGGTGTCTGGCCCCAGGACCACACGGGGATCTTCGCCGCGTCGACCGGCGGTGGGTTGGGGCCCGAGTAGATCAGGGCCATGCGGGTGCCCCACTCGATGTAGTAGGCGAACACCGCGCGGAATTCCGGGTCCGTCGGGAGACCGACCTCGTCCGCCGTGTCCATCAGCAGGTCCACCCAGCGGCGGCGCTGGGGTTCGGTGATGCCGCGGCCCAGGTGCTTGGTGGCCATGTGCTGGTGGCCGCCGTGGTGGGTCGTGTACTCCGCCGGGCCGCCGAAGACCTCCGACAGCCAGACGGCCACATGCTGGGGGTGTTCCGAATCCATGCCCGCGAAGACCGGGGCCAGGATCTCGTCCTGCAGGGCATGGCCGTAGAAGGCGTCCGTGAGGCGGTTCATCGCCTCCGCTCCGCCCATCCACTCGTAGATGGTGGGAGTGGTGCCGGGTGTGGTGCTCATGACTGGGGTGCGGCCTTTCCGGGGCCGGCCACGTCGGTGACGCGGTAGTGCTGCATCTCCTCGATGGCCTTCACGTACGGGCGGATCGCGCTGAAGAACGCCGGGAAGTGCTCGCCCTTGCGGAATCCGTTGAGGTGGGCGTCGACCGAGGTCCAGCGGATGCGGAGGATGTAGCGCTCCCGATCGTTCTCCTCCTCGCAGCGGGCCAGCTCGTAGTCGATGCATTCGGGTGACGCGGCCAGGGCCTCCGCGGCCTGCCGGTACGAGTCCTCGAAGGCCTGCTGGTCGTCCAATGCGATCCGGTAGCGGATGTATTCGACGGTGGTGGTCATGGTGCGTGCCTCTCCCTGTGATCGAGTGCCGGTCGCAGTCAGACTTGCGTGATCATGCCCAGGTGGGGAGGACTTTCGTCATTCCGACCCAGACTTCTGGGAGTCCGTGGCGTCGGCGACGTCGGGGCCCGCCGCGCGGACCTGCTGGACCTTGGCCAGGGAGTCGCGGAGTTCGGTCAGCCACTCGTCCGTGTTGCGGCCGACGAGGCGGACGCACCAGGCGAGGGCGTCGGCCCGGCTGCGGGCGACGCCGCCCGCGACCAGGGTGTCGAGGACCTGGCGCTCCGGCTGGCGCAGGCGCGTCATCACCGGGACCGCCAGGTGCGTGAACAGGACGCGGTCGTCGCCGGACTGGACGGCCCAGGCGACCTTGCGGCGGTAGAGCTCTTCCGCCTCCCGCGCGACCTCGATGCGCTGTTCGCGGGTGCGCTCGCGGAACTCCTTGACCGACTCGTTCGCCGGGATGGCGCCGACGACCGTGATCTCCTCGCGGTCGACCGCCACCTCGACCAGGGACTCGTACACGTCCACCGGTAGGCGGTCCGCGAACCACTTGCGAAGCTGCTCGCTCTGCTCGGATGTAATCATGTAATCAACGTTGCATCCGGCGTCGGCTTGATCGCAAGCGATTCGCGTTCGCTCTCAGCCCACAGCCCCGGCTCTTCCGGCTCAGCCCATCGAGCGGTAGCGGTGGATCAGCGAGACCGCCATCGCCCCCTCTCCCACGCCCGACGCCACGCGCTTGACCGAGTGGGCCCGCACGTCGCCCGCGGCGAAGACACCCGGGACGCTGGTCTCCAGCGGGTACGGGGCGCGCTCCAGGCTCCATTCCGCCGGGAGTTCCCCGCCGTTCGCGATCAGGTCGGACCCGGTGAGCACGAAGCCGTACTCGTCCCGCTCGACCACGCCCGACAGCCAGTCGGTGTGCGGGCGGGCGCCGATGAACGTGAACATGAACCGGGCCGGCACCTCCGTGTCCTCGCCGGTCGTCGCGTCGCGGAGGGTCAGCTTCTCCAGGTGGTCCTCGCCGTCCAGCCGGACCACCGTCGTACGGACCTTGACCTCGATGTTCGGGGTGCGGTCGATCTCGTCGATCAGGTAGCGGGACATGCTCGCGTCCAGGGATTCGGCACGCACCAGGATCGTCACCCGGGCCGCGTACTTGGCGAAGTGCACCGCCGCCTGGCCGGCCGAGTTCGCCCCGCCGACGATGAACACGTGCTGGGAGATGCACGCCGAGCTCTCGGTGGTGGCCGCGCCGTAGTAGAGGCCCGCGCCCTCGAAGCGGTCCGCGCCGGGCGCCTCCAGGCGGTTGTACGAGACCCCGGTGGCCAGCAGCACCGTCTCGGCGCTGATCTCCGTGCCGTCGGCCAGGGTCAGGATCTTCGCCGGATCGTCCCGGGTCAGCGAGACCACCTCCACCGGGTGCAGGATCTCCGCGCCGAACCGGGAGGCCTGGATGGTCGCGCGGCGGGTCAGGTCCCCGCCGGAGAGGCCGGAGGGGAACCCGAGGTAGTTCTCGATCAGGCTGGAGGTGCCGGCCTGGCCGCCCGGGGCGCGGGAGTCCAGCATCAGGGTCGAGAGGCCCTCCGAGGCCGAGTAGACGCCCGCCGCCAGGCCCGCGGGCCCCGCGCCGACGATGACGCACTCGTAGTGCGGGCGCGAGGCGGTGGTGGCCAGCCCGAGGCGCTGGGCGAGCTCCGTGTCGGACGGCGCGGAGAGCACCGCGCCGTCCGGGAAGCGGACGAGCGGCAGCGCCGCGTCGGGCTGGGCGGCGATCAGGGTCAGGGCCTCGGGATCCCGCTCGACGTTGAGGAACCGGAACGGCTGCCCATTGCGGGTGAAGAAGTCGCGGACGGCGTGGGTGCCGGGGGAGACGAGGTGGCCGGCGACGATGATGCCGTCGTAGGCGGGGCGGTAGGTGGCCAGCCAGTCGGAGAGCAGGTCGTCCAGGACCGGGAAGAGCCGTTCGTGCGGCGGGTCCCACGGCTTGAGCAGGTAGTAGTCCAGCCGGACCCGGTTGATGGCGGTGATCGCCGCGTCCGTCTCCGCGTACGCCGTGAGCAGCACGCGGCGGGCGTCCGGGAAGCGGCTGACGGCTTCGAGGAGGAACTCGACGCCGGTCACGTCGGGCATCCGCTGGTCCACCAGGAACAGCGCCGGGTCGTGTCCGCGCTCGTCGAGGGAGTCCAGGATCTTGAGGGCGTCGGCGGCGGAGGAGGCGCCGAGCACCCGGTAGCGGTCGCCGTAGGCGCTGCGCAGGTCGCGGCGTACGGCCCGCAGCACCTGCGGGTCGTCGTCCACGGCCAGGATGACGGGCTTCCTGCTCTCCGTGCGCTCGGCCGCGGCCGCCGTGGCGGGGGCGGTGGCGCTCTCGGGGGCCGCGCTCATGCCGCGTCCAGCATCAGCTTGTCGGCGTAGCACCAGGCCCAGGTCTCGCCGGGCTCGTGCGAGGCGGCGATGGGGTGCTCCGTGGCGCGGTAGTGCTTGGTGGCGTGGCGGTTCTTGGAGGAGTCGCAGCATCCGACGTGCCCGCAGCTGAGGCACATCCTCAGGTGCACCCAGGTGTCGCCGAGGACGAGGCACTCCTCACAGCCCTCGGTGCCCGGCTTCACCGGACGTATCTGATCGATGTGTGTGCACAACAGGTCCGTCGTCATCGTGCCCGTCCCTCTCCTCGGTCCTTCCCGCACCCGTGATTCACTGCGCGTCCAGACCATAGGGCGGCACCCCGGTAATGGTTCAGTGATTCGGCCGAAGTCAGGAAGTCCCGGGGCTACTTCATGACCTCGGGAAGCGACTACCTGAGGTGCCCCCAAGACCTGCCCTCCTACCTCACGAAGTCGCATACGGGCGCTTTGACGCGGGCCTCGGGCACAAGCAGTGTGGTGGACGCCAACGACAACAGGCGGCGCCTGGAGGAATCCGTGAGCAGAAAGATTCTGGTCATTGTCTCCGAACACGGTTATTGGGCCGAAGAACTGATAGGCCCGGTATCGAAGTTCGATGAGCAGGGCTATGAAGTCGTATTCGCCACGCCGACCGGGAAGCGTGCGCACGCTCTTCCGCCGAGCCTCGACGCGAACTTCATCGACCCTCCACTGGGACGCTCGGTCACCACCGAGGAGAACGCCCGGCTGGGGCGGGAGTTCGAGCAGTCGAGCCGGCTCGACTCGCCGCTCGACATCGAGGCGTGGGTCCCCGAGCGCCCGTACACGAGCGACGAGGGCTATCTGCGCAAGCTGGAGCAGTACCACCGCGATCTGGACAAGCTTGAGTCGGACATCGCCGGCTACGACGCGATCCTCATCGTCGGCGGCAGCGGGCCCATCGTCGACCTCGCCAACAACGAGCGCGTGCACGCCCTGATCCTGGCCTTCAAGAAGGCCGGCAAGGTCGTGGCGGCCGAGTGCTACGGGGTGGCCTGCCTGGCCTTCGCCCGGGACTGGGGCGACCGCAAGAGCATCATCTGGGGCAAGCACGTCACCGGGCACTGCAAGGAGTACGACTACAAGGACGGCACCGGATTCCTCGGTACCGACTTCAACATGGGGCCGCCGCCGTATCCGCTGGAGTACATCCTGCGCGACGCGACCGGCCCGCGCGGGGCGTACCACGGGAACTTCGGCCACCCGCTCTCGGTGATTGTCGACTACCCGTTCGTGACCGGCCGTTCCACCCCCGACTCGTATCTCACGGGGCAGAAGATCGTGGAAGTCCTGGAGGAAGGTCTCACCCGCTACGGGTGGTGATCCGGAAATCTGTGAGATACGAGGGGGAGTCCGATGAATTCCGAAGCCACTCCCGGACGGGAAAGGCTGATCGAGCAGTTCAAGGCCGACGGCCTGAATGTGATGTTCGGAAATCCGGGGACGGTGGAACAGGGATTCCTCGACGCCGTGGACGCGGCTGAGGACTTCCACTACGTCCTCGCCCTCCAGGAGACCGTGGCCGCCGGCATCGCCGACGGCTACGCCCGGGCCACCGGCGGCGCGGCCCTGCTGCAGCTGCACTCCGGGGTGGGGCTGGGCAACGGCATCGGGATGCTCTACCAGTCGCTGCGCGGCCACACCCCGCTCGTCGTGGTCGCCGGCGACGCCGGGGTCCGCTACGACGCCATGGACGCGCAGATGGCGTCCGACCTGGTGGCGATGGCGAAGCCGGTGACGAAGTACGCGACGCGGGTCACCGACCGGCACTCCGTACTGCGCACCGTCCGGCGGGCGGTCAAGATCGCCCTGACCCCGCCGCGCGGCCCAGTGTTCGTGGCGCTGCCGATGGACGTGCTGGACGAGCTGAACTCCGAGCCCGTCCTGCCCACCGCGGTGCCGTTCACGGACGTGGCGCCGTCGCCGGCCTCGGTGGGGCGGGCGGCCGAGCTGCTGGCCTCGGCGGAGCGGCCCGTCGTCCTGGTGGGCGACGGGGTGTCGCTCTCCGGGGCCCAGCGCGAACTCGTCGCCGTCGCCGAGCTGCTGGGCGCCGACGTGTACGAGGTGGATTCCTCCGAGGTGAACATCGCGGCCTCGCACCCGCTGCGCCGCGGTCAGACCGGCCACATGTTCGGCCCGCACAGCAGGGAGCTCGTCGCCGACGCGGACGGGGTGCTGATCGTCGGCACCTATGTCTTCCCGGAGGTGTTCCCCGAACTGGAGAGCCCCTTCCGGGCCGGGGCCAAGGTCGTCCACATCGATCTGAACGCGTACGAGATCGCCAAGAACCACCCGGTGGACCTGGGCCTGGCGGCCGACCCCAAGCAGGCGCTGCGCGCGCTGGCCGGCGTACTCGAACGCCTGCTGAGCCCGCAGCGGCGGGCGGCCGCGGCCGCGCGGCTCGACGCCCGCACCCGGGAGCGGGCGCTGTCCGCCAAGGGAGGGGAGGCCGAGCAGGACGGCACGCCGATGGCCGTCTTCCTGCGGACCCTGGCCGAGCGGACCGGCGGGGACCTGATCGTCTTCGACGAGGCGCTGACCACCTCCCCGCTGGTCACCAGGTACCTGCCCCCGGAGCGGCCGGGCGACTACCACCTCACCCGGGGCGGTTCCCTCGGCGTGGGATTCCCGGGCGCGGTCGGGGCCAAGCTCGCCCGTCCGGACCGCCTCGTCGTCGGTTTCGCGGGCGACGGCGGGTCGATGTACACCTACCAGGCGCTGTGGACCGCCGTCCGGCACGGCATCGACGCCAAGTTCGTGGTCTGCAACAACCGCAAGTACCGGCTGCTCGACGACAACATCGCCCAGTACTGGCGGGAGCGGGACATCCCGCAGCACGACTTCCCGGGCTCCTTCGACCTCTCCCACCCGGAGATCGACTTCGCCGGGCTGGCGCGGGCGCTCGGCGCCGGCGGCGCCCGGGTGGAGAAGCCGGACGAGGCGGTCGCCGCCGTGGGCCGGATGCTGGACCACCCCGGCCCGTACCTCGTCGACATCCAGATCTGACCAGACCAGTCACCCAGCACGGACAGGAGGAGACCGCATGCCCGCCGAGCGGCTGACCGAGGACGCGATCCGCACTTTCGCCGAGAACTGGTACGCGGCCCTGGACCAGCACCTTCCGCTGGACCAGGTGCTCGCCCTCATCACCGAGGACCTGGAGTTCAAGGTCCCCGAGGACACCTTCCTCGGCCACCAGGGCTTCACCCGCTGGTACGAGGCTGTCACCAACCGGTTCTTCGACGAGGTGCACACGGTCACGAAGGTGGAGCCCGTCATCGAGGGCGACCGGGCCATCGTCCGGGTGCTCGTCAACTGGCAGCCCAAGATCTGGAACCCGCCGGCCGCCCGCAGCCAGTGGCTCGGCTTCGACGCCGACCAGACCTGGACCATGGTGGCCGGCCCGGACGGACCGCAGATCAAGCAGTACACCGTCAACGCGCTGACGCCGATGCCCGGTTCCGGCTCGCTCTGAGAGGGCTCGACCATGACCGAAGTGACACGGGAGCGGGTCGAGGCGGCCTATGCCGCCCTCGGTTCCGGCGACCGGGCCCGGATCCTGGAGTACTACTCCGAGGACCTGCGCTGGCTGGTGCCGGGCAACCACCCGCTGGCCGGCTGGTACGAGAGCCTGGACGCCTTCCTGGAGCTGATGGGCCAGACCCACAAGCTCACGGGCGGCACCTTCCGGATGGACATCCAGGCGGTCCTCGTCGGCGATGACTGCAGCGCCGACGTGTGCCGCAACGTCGCGGTGCGGGAGGGCGCGGACGAGGCGAGCCGGTCCCCGTACGAGCGGATGGACTACCCCGTCTTCCACTTCATGCGATGGCGGGACGGCCGGATCGTCGAGGGCCGCGACGGGCTCTTCGGGGACTCGGCGACCGCCTTCAGCCAGTTCTGGGCGCCGTTCGCGCCGGACGGAACCCGCCGGGACCGATAGGGGGAGGAGCGCCATGAGCGCTGTGGACGCACGACAGATCCTTGAGAAGTACTACGCATACGCCAACGCCGGGGACTGGGACCGCTGGTGCGACCTGTTCGCCGACGACCAGGTCATGGACGAGCAGCTCGCCGGACACATCGAGGGCCTGGAGGTCCTGCGCTCGATGATGAAGGGCATGGGGGCGATGTACCGGGTCTTCCGGAACGAGCCCGCGCATTTCCTCGTCGACGGGGAGAAGGCCGCGGTCGTCTCCCACATCAGCGCCGTCAGCCCCTCCGGCGAGGCGATCGAGGCCGAGGTCATGAACTTCTTCCGGATCGTGGACGGAAAGATCGCCTACATGGCGAACTACCACGACACCGTCCCCTTCCAGGTGCTGAGCCAGGGCTGAGGGGGCCGACTCGTGGCGATCGCCGAGAGAGAAGAGTACGACTACGTCATCGTGGGATCCGGCACCGCGGGCAGCGTCCTCGCGAACCGGCTCTCCGCGGACCCGGACGTCTCCGTCCTGGTCCTGGAGGCGGGCGGCAACCGCATCCCGCCCGAGGTGGACGACCCGTCCTCCTGGTACAAGCTGCTCGGCGGGCCCGTCGACTGGGGCTACACCAGCGTCCCGCAGCCCGGGCTCGACGGCCGCCGGACGTACGAACCGCGCGGCAAGGCCCCCGGGGGCAGCAGCAACCTGTACATCATGATGCACATCCGGGGCCACGCCTCGGACTTCGACAACTGGGCCTACCAGGGCGCCGCCGGCTGGGCGTACGAGGACGTCCTCCCGTACTTCGCCCTGCTGGAGGGCCAGGAGGACGCCACCGCCCCGACCACCGGCACCCGCGGCCCGCAGCGCATCACCAACGCCGGTCAGCACGGCCCCAACCCGGCCTCCCGGGCCTTCATCGACGCGGCCGTCGAGCTCGGACACCAGGAGATCGCGGACTTCAACACCGACGGGCCCCGGCGGGGCCTCTTCGGCACCGGCTGGCACCACATCGACGTGGCCGACGGGCGCCGCCAGGGCACCCTCGCCGCCTATCTGGAGCCGGCCCTCGACCGCCCCAACCTGACGCTGCGCACCAGCGCCCAGAGCACCCGGCTCCTCTTCGACGGCGACACCTGCACGGGCGTCGAGTACGTGCAGCTCGCACCGCCCGCGGAGTTCCCGGGCCGGACCGTACGCGACGGGCACAGCGCCCCGGCCGGGCCCGGACTGCACTCCGTACGGGCCCGCCGGGAGGTGATCGTGGCGGCGGGGGCGATCGAGTCCCCGAAGCTGCTGCTGCTCTCCGGCATCGGCGGGCCGGAGCAGCTGCGCGAGCACGGCATCGCGGTGACCGCGGCCCTGCCCGGGGTCGGCGAGAACTTCCACAACCACGTCCTGACGGGGCTGATGGCCGAGGTCACCCAGGAACTCCCGCCGCCGGCGCAGAACCTGTCGGAGAGCGCTCTGTTCCTCTCGTCCCGGCCCGGTCTGCCCGCTCCCGACCTGCAGATCGCCTTCGTGCACGTGCCGTTCGACGTGATCGTCGGCAAGGACCACCCGAACACGGTGAGCATCCTGCCGGGCGTCGTACGGCCCGTCTCGCGCGGCTGGATCAGGCTCGCGAGCGCCGATCCGCTGGCCCACCCGCTGATCAACCCGAACTACCTGGGCGACCGGTGGGACCTGGAACGGATGGTGCAGGGCGTCAAGCTGGCCCGGGAGATCTTCGCGACCTCCGCCTTCTCGCCCCTGTACAAGCAGGAGCTCCAGCCCGGTCCCGGCCACGAGAGCGACGAGGACCTGCGGACCTTCGTGAAGCAGAAGTCGGAGAGCTACCACCACCAGTCCGGCTCCTGCCGCATGGGCATCGACGACCTCTCGGTCGTCGACCCCGAGCTGAGGGTGCACGGCGTGCGCAACCTGCGCGTCGTCGACGCCAGCGTGATGCCCGCCGTCCCGTCGGGCAACTGCCACGCCGCCATCGCGATGATCGCCGAGCGCGCGGCGGACTTCCTGAGGGGGGATTCCCGTGCCTGACGCCGTGCTGCGCGAGGGCGCGCTGAGCGGGACCCGGATCGCGGTCCTGGTCGAGAGCGACTTCTACGAGCCGGAGATCTTCTACTACGGGCACCGGTTCGCGGAGGAGGGCGCCGAGGTCGACTTCCTGACCCGGCTGTGGGGCAACGACTCCATCACCTTCTCCGGGCACGAGTACCGGGCTCCGTTCACCGCCGACAAGTCCCTGGAGGGGCTGAGCGACGACGAGCTGCGCCGGTACGCCGCGATCATCGTGCCCTCGGGCATGGTGGCCGACCGGCTGCGCTACACGGAGGACGTGGACGTGCTCGCGCCGGCCACCGAGCTGCTGCGCCGGGCCTTCGAGGAGCCGACGGTCCTCAAGGGGATCATCTGCCACGGCATGTGGCTGGCCGCCTCGATCCCGGACAAGGTGCGCGGCCGCAAGGTGGTGTGCCACAACAACCTCATCGGCGACGTGCGGAACATGGGCGCCGAGTACGTCGACGAGGACGTGGTGGTCGACGGGGACCTGGTCACCGGCCGCACCGGCGCCCACCACCACCTCTTCGCCCGCCGGATCATCGAGCTGATCGCGGCGGGGCGGGGCCGGGGGGCCGCCTGATGGGGTCGATGGTCTGGTCGCACGTGGGTCTGAACTGCACGGACCAGAAGACCACCGAGGAGTTCTACACCCGGTACTTCGGCTTCACCCGGGCCCGGGTCGTCGACCTCGGGGAGTCCCGGATCGTGTTCCTGCGCAAGGGGGACGCGTACCTGGAGCTCTTCGCGGCCGGCGCCGAGCCGGCCCGGCCGGCGCACGAGGACGGGCCGCAGGCGCCCGGCCGGATGCGCCACCTGGCCTTCCAGACCGACAGCGTGGACGCGTTCCTGGCATCGCTCGGTGACGCGGCCGAAGTGACCCTGGGGCCGCTGGACTTCGACGACTTCATCTGCGGCTGGCGGACCGTGTGGGTCCGCGATCCCGACGGGGTCATCGTCGAGGTCAGCCAGGGATTCGAGGACGACCGCTCACACGACAAGGACGGTGCATGACATGGCGGACGCCGTGAGCTTCTCCTTCTCCGACACGATCGCCGGCTACGTCGGCCGCTTCGACTCCGGGTCCCGGCTGCTGCGGCTGAAGACCTCGGACGGCCGCGAGTTCGACGTCTCCCTGGCCGGGGACCCGAGTGCCGAGCTGGTGCGCAACCTGGACGAGCCGTACATCGACGCCTCCGGGCACATCGACGAGATGCTCTCGCCCGGCCGGTTCCTCTTCGTCTACGGCGTCCACTACCCGGAGCACGGCGGGCGTTTCGACGCCAAGCGCCTGGTGTTCCTGGGCCGCGGCGCCGAGGACTACCGGTTCGAGGAGCCCAGCTGGTGGGTCAAGCAGATCGAGTCGCTGGCCGACTTCTACAAGCGGGCGCAGTTCGGCGAGGGCCCGGTGGACTTCACCCAGTACCGCACCGAGATCCGCCTCGGCGGCGACAAGACCGCCAGCCACGTCCAGGAGACCGACACGATCTCCCGCCTGGTCTACGGCATGGCCTCGGCCTACCTGCTGACCGGCAAGGACGAGTACCTGGAGGTCGCCGAGCGCGGCACCGAGTACCTGCGCAAGCACATGCGGGTCGTGGACAGCGAGGAGGACGTGGTCTTCTGGTACCACGGCATCAGCGTCGACGGGGACAGCGAGCGCAAGCTGTTCACCTCGGAGTTCTCCGACGACTACGACGCGATCCCGATGTACGAGCAGATCTACGCGCTGGCCGGCCCGATCCAGACCTACCGGGTCACCGGTGACATCCGGATCAAGAACGACGCGGACGCCACGATCCGGCTGTTCGACAAGTTCTTCCTGGACCGCGAGCAGGGCGGCTACTACTCGCACATCGACCCGATCCTGTTCAGCGCGGACCACGAGTCCCTCGGCGAGAACGCCGAGCGCAAGAACTGGAACTCGGTCGGCGACCATGCGCCCGCCTACCTGATCAACCTGTACCTGGCGACCGGCGAGCAGAAGTACGCCGACTTCCTGGAGTACACCTTCGACACCATCGCGGACAAGTTCCCGGACTACAAGAACAGCCCCTTCGTCCAGGAGCGCTTCTTCCGCGACTGGTCACACGACACCGCGCACAGCTGGCAGCAGAACCGCGCGGTGGTCGGGCACAACCTGAAGATCGCCTGGAACCTGATGCGGATGAACTCGCTGAAGCCGAAGCCGGCCTACGAGGAGCTCGCCCGCAAGATCGGCGAGATCATGCCGGCCGTCGGCAGCGACGTGCAGCGCGGCGGCTGGTACGACGTCGTCGAACGGGTGAAGGACGGGGACCAGGAGACGTATCGTTTCGCCTGGCACGACCGCAAGGCCTGGTGGCAGCAGGAGCAGGCGATCCTCGCCTACCTCATCCTGGGCGGCACGGTCGGTGGCGACGCCTTCGTGCGCGAGGCCCGGCAGGCGGAGGCCTTCTACAACACGTTCTTCCTCGACCACGACGAGGGAGCCGTCTACTTCAACGTCCTTGCCAGCGGTACGCCGTACCTGCTCGGCACGGAGCGGCTCAAGGGCAGCCACTCGATGTCCATGTACCACTCGGCGGAGCTCTGCTACCTGTCCGCCGTCTACAACAACCTGCTCATCAACGGGCGGGAGATGGACTTCCACTTCAAGCCCGACCCGACCAACCTGCCCGACCGCGTGCTGCGCGTGTCGCCCGACCTGCTGCCCGCGGGATCGGTGCAGATCGCTTCCGTCGAGATCGACGAGAAGCCGTACCGGGACTTCGACGCCGACGGCCTCACCGTCCGGCTCCCCGACGTCCAGGGGCGGGTCAAGGTCAAGGTCCGGCTGCGCCCGGTGACTTCATAAGCGCTCAACGGGGGGCGCCCCGACTAGAGGGGAAAGCAATGTCTCTGAACGTCAAGGAACGCCGCAACAAGGGCGGTACCGTCCTCGTCGCCACCGGCGAGATCAACAGTGAGACCTCCGGACAGCTGCTGCAGTCCCTGCTGCCGCTGGTCCGCGAGGGCCGGCCGCTGCGCATCGACCTCACGGCCGTCACGTACGTGTCCAGCGCGGGCCTGCGCACCCTGCTCGTCGTCTACCGCGAGGCCCAGCACGCCGGCGTCGCGGTCACCCTGTACGGGGTGAGCGAGGAAGTCCGGTTCGTCATGTCGGCCACCGGCTTCCTCGACTTCTTCGAGACCGGCGAGGCGGCGGCTGCCGAGGCCAAGAACAAGAGGCCGGCCGCGAAGGCCGCCTCCGCCCAGACCGCGGTCGCACGATGACCGAGACCCAGTCCGAGCAGGTGCTGCGCGTCGACGCGTACCCGACCCACGAAGTGGGCGGGTACCGCGTCCGCGCGGGCAAGCCGTTCCCCTTCGGGGCCAACGTGGTCCCCGGCGGGGTCAGCTTCTCCGTCTTCTCCGACCAGGCGACTTCCATGACCCTGGTCATCTACAAGCGCGGAGAGCCCGAGCCGATGGCCGAGCTGGAATTCCCCGAGGAGTTCCGCACCGGCAGCGTCTTCTCCATGACGGTCTTCGGCCTCGACCACGAGAACATCGAGTACGGATACCGGGCCGACGGCCCCTACGATCCGGTCGCCGGCCACCGTTTCGACGCCCGGCAGGTCCTCTCCGACCCGTACGCCCGGTTGATCGCCGGCCGCGACGTGTGGGGCGTGGAGCCGGACCGCACCCGCGGCTACCAGTACCGCTCGCGGGTCTGCCTCCAGGACTTCGACTGGGGCGACGACACGCCGCTGGGGATCCCCGCCGAGGACCTCGTCGTGTACGAGGCCCACGTGCGCGGCTTCACCCGGCACCCCTCCTCGCAGGTCACGGCCCCCGGCACGTTCGCGGGGCTGCGGGAGAAGATCCCGTACCTGAAGGAGCTCGGGATCAACTGCATCGAGCTGCTCCCGGTGTTCGAGTTCGACGAGAGCGACAACCCGCGGACCAACCCGGAGACGGGGGAGCGGCTCTTCGACTACTGGGGCTACAACACCGTCTCGTTCTTCGCGCCCAAGGCCGGCTACGCCGCCACCGGACGCTACGGGATGCAGGGTGACGAGTTCCGCACCCTGATCAAGGACCTGCACGCGGCCGGCATCGAGGTCATCCTCGACGTCGTCTTCAACCACACCGCCGAGGGCAACGAGCAGGGCCCGACGATCTCCTTCAAGGGGCTCGACAACGCCACGTACTACATGCTCACGCCCGAGGGGTACTACTTCAACTTCAGCGGCACGGGCAACACGGTCAACTGCAACCACCCCGTCGTGCGCAACTACGTGCTCGACTGCCTGCGCCACTGGGTCGCCGACTACCACATCGACGGCTTCCGCTTCGACCTGGCGGCCATCCTCGGCCGGGACCTGGACGGCACTCCGCTGCCCAACCCGCCGCTGCTGGAGCTGCTCGCCTTCGACCCGGTCCTGCGGCACACCAAGCTCATCGCCGAGGCCTGGGACGCGGGCGGCCTGTACGAGGTCGGCAACTTCCCGGCATACGGCCGCTGGGCGGAGTGGAACGGGAAGTACCGCGACACCGTGCGCAGCTTCCTCAAGGGCGACCCCGGGGTGACCGGGGAGCTGGCCACCCGGATCGCCGGCTCGCCCGACCTGTACTCCAGCCGCGGCACCTCCGCCTCGGTCAACTTCCTCACCGCCCACGACGGGTTCACCCTGGCCGACCTCGTCTCGTACAACGACAAGCACAACGAGGCGAACGGCGAGGGCAACAACGACGGGGCCAACGACAACAACAGCTGGAACTGCGGGGCCGAGGGACCCACGGACGACCCCGAGGTCAACCGGCTGCGGCTGCGCCAGATGAAGAACGCCCTGGCCATCCTCTTCACCAGCCAGGGCATCCCGATGCTGCTGGCCGGCGACGAGGTCGCACGCACCCAGCAGGGCAACAACAACACGTACTGCCAGGACAACGAGCTGTCCTGGTTCGACTGGAGCCAGGTCGACGACAACGCCGAACTGCTCCGGTTCACCCGGGAGATGATCGCGTTCCGCGGGCACCACCGCGAACTGCGCTCCACCTCCCACCCCACCGGGCAGGTCCGGGAGAGCCTCGGGCTGCCGGACATCAGCTGGCACGGGGAGCGGGCCTGGCAGCCCGACTGGTCGCCGGAGAGCCGCCTGCTGGCGGTGGCCCGCTGCGGCACCGGGGACGACGACGTGGTGTACGTGGCCATGAACTCGCACTGGGAGCCGCACGACCTGGAGCTGCCCGCGCTGCCGCACGGGCGCAGCTGGCACCTGTTCGCGGACACCGGGGCCGAGGCCCCGTACGACATCCGGACCCCGGGCGGCGAGACCGAGCTGGAGAACGCCGGGAAGTACCTGATCGGTCCGCGCTCGGTCGTGATCCTGGTCGGCCGGACGCCCGGTCCCGAGCTCTAGCCGCACCTGTTCTGACCGAACGCCCCAACCGTACGGCCGAAGGAGACCTGACATGCCGCTTTCCGTGTCCCTGAGCATCGAGGGCGACACCACCGTGATCGAGCTGGCGGGCGAGCTGGACGCCAACACCGCGCCGGACTTCCACCAGACCATCGAGAAGGCCGCCGGGCACGGCACCGGCACGGTCGAGATCAGGATGGCCGGTGTCGGCTACATGGCCAGTGCCGGGCTGCGGTCCCTGGTCTTCGCCCAGCAGAAGGTGGCGAACCACGTGACCATCAAGGTGGTCGGCGCGATCGAGCCCGTGTCCCGGACCATCCGGACGGCCGGGCTGGACCGCAGCATCGTGCTCTCCGATGAGTGAATCGAATGAGTGACATGGTCGAACTGGCGAGGACGCCCGCCGAGCTGGAGGTGCCCGCGACGCTGGGGGCACTGGGCGACATCGCCTCGTTCGTCCTGCGGCTGGCCGGCCGGGCGGGCCTGGGCAAGGGCCCCGCGTACCGGATCCGGCTGGCCGTGGACGAGCTGGCCACGAACATCGTGATGCACGGGTACCGGGGCGGCAACGGGCGGATCACCGTCCGCGGCCGCTCCGGTCCCGGCCGGGTGCAGATCTGCATCGTGGACTCCGCGCCGGCCTTCGACCCCGTCGAGGGCCGCCTGCCCCCCGCCCCCGGGACTCCCCCCGAACAGAGGCGGATCGGCGGACTCGGCATCCACCTGGCGCTGACCAGCGTGGACGAGTTCTGCTACGTACGCAGGGACGGCCGCAACATCAGCACGCTGACTGTGAACGCCGAGGGGACGGACCCATGCCCTCCACGACCGTGATCATCCTCGACGAGTACCCGCCGCCGCCGCTCGAGCTGCTCGACGCGCTGCGGTCGATGGACGCGGAACTCGTCGCCCGCACCCTGTCTGAGCTGCGCAGCGGCCCGCTGGACGGGCTGCCCGTCGCCGACGTGCTGCTCGCCCCGGCCGAGGCCGACGGCGAATCGGTTCGCCTCGCCGTACGGCGGCTGCGCCGCTGGGCCGGGGCCCCCATCGTCGTCGTCTGGACGGTGACGGAGTTCGCCGCCCTGGAGGAACACGTGCGGCTCGGCCACGACTACCTCGTACCGCCCTTCCTGCCCGCCCTCGTCGGGGCCCGGCTGCACAGCTGCTCGGAGCGGGCCGGACTCGGCCGCACCCTGCGCGAAGCCGATGCCCGCGCCGAACTCATGGGCTATGAGAAGGAGTTGGAGATCGGCCGGGAGATCCAGGCCGGCTTCCTGCCCGAATCGCTGCCGGTCCCCGAAGGCTGGGAGATCGACGTCCGGTTCCGGCCGGCGCGGCAGGTCGCCGGGGACTTCTACGACGTCTTCGAGATCTCCCGCGGCCGCCGCCTCGCCTTCGTCGTCGCCGACGTCTGCGACAAGGGGGTCGGCGCCGCGCTGTTCATGGCGCTGATCCGCTCGCTGCTGCGGCACACCGCCGAGAACAGCGGACTCCAGCACCTGGTGGCCGCCGGGCGGGCGGGCGGCAGCCGGCGGATCCCGGTGGTCGGCGCGACCCCGCTGCTGAACGCGGTCACCGCCACCAACGGCTACCTGACCCGCAACCACCTGAGGCAGGGCTACTTCGCGACCCTGTTCTTCGGTGTGCTCGACCCGCTGACCGGCAGCCTCGTGTACATCAACGGGGGCCACAACGCGCCGCTGCTGCTGCGCGCCGAGGGTGGCGACCCGCTCGCCCTGGAGGTCACCGGACCCGCCGTCGGGGTGCTGCCGGACTGTGTCTACACACTCGGCTACGCCCAGCTGAACCCCGGCGACACCCTCTTCGTGTTCACCGACGGAGTGCCGGAGGCACGCTGTCCCAACGGCAGTTTCCTCGGTGACGAGCGGATGCTGGAGCTGCTCGCCGGCCCCCCGGTGAGCGGCAGGGAGGTGGTCGACCGGATGGACACGGCCGTGCGCGAGCACACCGGAACAGCCGAACAGCACGACGACGTCACCATGCTGGCCCTGCACCGGCCACGTGCGGCGCGGGGGCCGCACGCCGACCGGACCGCGGTGGACCGTACGGCGGTGGCCTGATGGCCCGGACCATCGTGGTGCACTCGCACCGCGGAGGCACCGGGAAGTCCTCGGTACTGGCGAACCTGGCCCTGCTCATCGCGGGCGAGGGGCGCCGGGTGGGGGTGGTCGACACGGACATCCAGTCGCCCACCCTGGACCTGCTCTTCCGGCTCGGCCCGGGCCCCTCCCTGGCCGACTACCTGCTCGGGCGCTGCGAGATCGAGGCCACGGCCCAGCAGATCGGCGCACCCGGGCTGTACGTCGTACCGGCCCGGACCGGGACGGCGGCCCTGCGCGAACTCATGACGAGCGGCTACGACGTGGGGCTGCTGCCGGAGGGCTTCGACCGGCTGGCCGAGCACTACGCGCTCGACGTGCTGCTGCTCGACACCCACGCCGGGCTCAACAACGAGTCGGTGACCGCCATGGCGAGTGCCGACGTACTGATGATCATGGCCCGAGCCGACCGGATCGACCTCTCCGGGGTCGAGGAGACCATCGCCCTGGCCGGGCGGCTGGCCTGCCGGCGGGCCCTGGTCATGAGCATGGCCCCCGAGGGCGTCGACGGGGGCCAGGTCCGCCGGCGTGCCGAGGAGGTGTACGGCGCCCCCCTGGCCGGAATCCTTCCTTATGTGCCGGAAATGGCCGCCCTGTACGGCGAGCGCATATTCGCCGAAGCCCATCCCGACCACCCCCTGGTCGGTGAATTCCGCACCATCATCTCCGCGTTGGACGCACCTCACGAAGTATCGCGCGCCTGACGCTCCCCCCTTACGCCCCCTGCGGGGGGCGTGTTGAATCGGCAGCGATTCCAGAACAAGGAGAACAGTCATGAAGATTCTCGTCGTCATGACGGCCAAGGCAACGCTCCACCTCTTGGACGGGGAACAGCACCCCTCGGGTTTCTGGGCCGAGGAATTCGTCGTTCCCTTTACCCTCTTCAAGGCCGCAGGCCACACCGTGGACGTGGCGACGATCGGGGGCCAGGCCCCCACGGTCGACCAGACCAGCATCGACCCCCAGTTCCTCCAGTGGGTCCGCCCCCAGGGCTCGCCGGACCACGACGCGGCCAACGCCGCCGAGTACGTCAGAGTCATCGAGAGCACTCCCCAGCTCCAGCACCCCATCGCCGTGGAGTCCCTGGGCGAGAAGGACATCGCCGAGTACGACGGCATCTACGTGAGCGGCGGCCACGGCGCGATCGGAGACCTGCCGCACTCCGACGAGCTCGCCCAGGTCCTGCGCTGGGCCATCGCCCAGGACAAGCCGCTCGCCACCGTCTGCCACGGCCACACCTCGCTGCTCGCGCTGCGCGACGGCGAAGGCCGCTGGCCGTTCGAGGGCTACCGGATGACGGCCTTCTCGCACAGCGAGGAGATGGTCACCAACATGGCCGGCCGGCTCCCGCTGATCCTGGAGGCCGAGCTCACCCGGCTCGGCGCGCACTACGAGAAGGCCGAGGCGATCTGGGACTCGCACGTGGTCGTGGACCGCAGGCTCACCACAGGCCAGAACCCGTACTCCTCCAAGGCCCTTGCCGAGACGTTCTTACGACAGCTCGCGCAGGGCTAGCACGACGCCCCGCACCCGACCCCGAAAGGCAGCCATGACCAAGCGCGCGCTCAGCGACCAGCCCTTGGCCAACCCCGGGAAGCTGTTCATCGGCGGCACATGGGTCTCGGCCCAGGACGGCCGTACCGAGCCGGACATCAGTCCCGTGGACGGACAGGAGATCGTACCGGTGGCCCAGGCCACCGCCGCCGACGCGGACGCGGCCGTGGCCGCCGCCCGCCACGCGTACGAGGAGGGTCCCTGGAGCAGACTGTCCGCCCAGGAGCGCGCGCTGCGGCTGAACCGGGTCGGTGAGCTCATCGAGCGCGACCTGGAGGAGATCGCCCTGCTGGAGACGGTGGACATGGGTAAACCGTTCGCCTTCTCCAGCACGGTCGACGCCCCCATGGCCGCCCAGCTCATGCACTACTACGCCGGCGCCGTGACCCGCGTCGACGGCTCCTCGCGGGCCCCGGCCGGCGGGCAGCTCGCCTACACCCTGCGCGAGCCGCTGGGCGTGGTCTGCGCGATCACCCCGTTCAACTTCCCGCTGCTGCTGTCGATGACGAAGATCGCACCGGCGCTGGCGGCAGGCAACACGGTCGTCCACAAGCCCTCCCCGGCCACCCCGCTCACCGCACTGAAGATCGCCGAACTCTTCCAGGAGGCGGAGATCCCGGACGGCGTGCTGAACGTGATCACCGGTCCCGGCGTGGAGCTCGGCGAGACCCTGACGGACCACCCGGGCATCGACAAGATCGCGTTCACCGGCTCCACCGCGGTCGGCCAGTCGATCATCCGCAAGTCCGCCGGGACCCTGAAGAAGGTGACGATGGAGCTCGGCGGCAAATCCGCCAACATCGTCTTCGCCGACGCCGACCTGGACGCCGCCGAGGAGCTCGCCTTCTTCGGCATTTACTACAACAAGGGCGAGATCTGCACCGCCGGCTCCCGGCTGCTGCTCCAGCGCCCCATCCACGACGAGCTGGTCGAGCGCCTGGTCCGGCGCGCCGCCGCCCTCAGGCCCGGCGACCCGCGCGACCCGGAGACCCTGTTCGGACCGCTGGCCCACCGCGGCCAGTTCGACAAGGTCAGCTCGTACATCGAGATCGGCGAGAAGGAAGGCGCCGTGCTGCGCACCGGCGGCACGGGCTGGACCCCCGAGGGGGCCTCCAGTCAGGGCCTGTACTTCCTGCCGACCGTCTTCACCGGCGTCGACAACGGCATGCGGATCGCACAGGAGGAGATCTTCGGCCCGGTCCTGTCGATCATCCCCTTCGACACCGAGGAAGACGCGATCCGGATCGCCAACGACAGCGCGTACGGCCTCGCCGCGGGCGTCCACACCAAGGACCTGCGGCGTGCCCACCGGGTGGCCTCCCAGATCAAGGCCGGCACGGTCTGGGTGAATTGCTACAACCAGTACGACCCCTCCGTGCCCTACGGCGGATACAAGGCCTCCGGATACGGGCGCGAGTGCGGCCCGGAATCCCTGGAGAGCTACACCCAGACCAAGTCGGTCTGGATCGGCATGGACTGACCGGCCGAGCGGCCGGCTGACCGACCGTCCGAGCGACTGACCGACCGAGTAGGAGCGGCAATGCGTACAGGCATCATCGGCACCGGGCGGATCGGTTCCACCCTCGCGCGGATTCTGGTGGCGGCCGGGCACGAGGTCTTATTGGCCAACGCCCGCGGCCCCCAGTCCATCGGCCCCTTACTGGCCGAACTGGGCCCGGCGGCCTCGGCGGCGCACCCCGCCGAGGTTGCCGACCGGGCCGAACTCCTGGTGCTGATGGTGCCTTACGCGAGCATCCGCGGACTCCTGCCGGCCGCGGCCGTACAGGACAAGCTGCTGGTGGACGCCACGAACGCGTTCAGCGGCGCAGGCGCGCCCGCCGATCTCGGCGGGCGCAGCTCCAGCGAACTGGTCGCCGAGTGGTATCCCGGCGCCCGGGTCGTGAAATCCCTGAACACCATGCATTTCGAGACTCTCGCCGTCGCCGGCACTGCGGGGGGCGAACGCCTGGCCCATTTCACGGCGGGCGACGACGAGAAGGCGAAGGAGATCGTCGCGGGAATCATCGCGGATCTGGGATTCGCTCCCGTCGACACCGGCTCGCTGCACGCGGGAGGAATTCTCCAGCAGCCCGGCGGGCCCCTTTTCAATCGGCCGCTCACGGAAGCGCAGGCGCTGGCATGGATCTCTCACTGAACGTGAACGGAAGACCCGAGCAGTTCTCGGCCGAGCCGAACGAGCTGCTGGTGGAACGGCTCCGCGACGGCCTCGGGCTGACCGGCACCAAGGTCGGCTGCGACACCGGCCAGTGCGGTACCTGCGTCGTCCGGCTCGACGGCCGCTCGGTCAAGAGCTGCCTGATCCTCACCGCGTCGGCCGCCGGCTCGCAGGTGACCACCATCGAGGGCGTCACCGCGCGGGGCGGTGAGCTCACCGGCCTCCAGGAGGCCCTGCGCCAGGAGCACGGCACCCAGTGCGGGTTCTGCACCCCCGGCATGGTGATGGCCCTCGGCGAGCTCGTCGAGAACACCGCGGACCGCGAGGCACCCACCGAGCCCGAGATCCGCGAGTGGCTCACCGGCAACCTGTGCCGCTGCACCGGCTACCACAGTGTCGTACGGGGCGTGCAGCGCGCCTGCTCCGCCTCCCGGGCCGAGATACCCGAGGAGATCGGCGAGAGCGCCGCCGTCTCCGCCGGCGCGTCCGCGTCCGCGTCCGCCTCCGGCAAGGAGGTGTGAGGGAGATGACCGCAGTGACGGGGGAGGCCCCCCTCCAGGGATCGGGCGTGCTCGGACAGCCGCTGGACAGCCGCGAGGATCCGCAGCTGCTGCGCGGCGAGGCGAAGTACGTGGCCGACATCGACCTCCCGGGCACCGCCCACATGGCGATCCTCGGCAGCCCGGTGGCCCACGCGAAGATCCTCTCGATCGAGACCAAGGCCGCCGCGCAGATGCCCGGCGTGCTGAAGGTGGCCACCGCGGCCGACTACACCGGTGTCATGCCGCTGCCCTGCATCTGGATACCCGGCGGCGTCGAGAGCCACTTCCCGCCCCACCCCTACGGACTTCCCGGCGCCCGCCCGGTCCTGACCGGCGACACCGTCCGGCACGTCGGCGACCCGATCGCCGTGGTCGTCGCCGAGACCCCGCGCCAGGCCGCCGCCGCGCTGGCCGCCATCGCGGTCGAGTACGAGCCGCTGCCCGTGGTCACCCGGGCCGACGAGGCACTCGCCGAGGGCGCACCCCAGCTCCACGAGGCCGTCCCGGGCAACCTGAACGCGTACTGGACCTGCGGCGACAAGGACCGCACCGACGCGGCCATCGCCGAGGCCGAGGTCACGGTGGAGCTGGACCTCGTGAACCAGCGCACCATCAACAGCCCCATCGAGCCGCGCGGCGCGGTCGGCGACTACAACGCCGCCACCGACGAGTACACGCTGTACGCCTCCACCCAGGGCCCGCACAACCACCGCTTCCTGCTGGCCGCGCTGGTCCTCGGCATCCCGTTCAACAAGCTCCGGGTGATTGCACCGACCGTCGGCGGCAGTTTCGGCACCAAGGGCTACCTGTACCCCGACATGGCGCTGGTCCTGCTGCTCTCCAAAGAGCTCGGCCGGCCCGTGAAATGGGTGGACACCCGCACCGGCCTGATGAACTCCACCGTCCAGGGCCGCGACCACCGCCAGCACGTCACCCTCGCCGGCACCCGCGACGGCCGCATAACCGGCCTGCGCGCCACCAGCTACGCCAACCTCGGCGCGTACCCCTCCACCATCGGCCCCGGTGTCGCCACCGCCCTGATGGGACGCTCCATCAGCGGCATGTACGACATCCCCGCCGCTTTCTGCGAGGTGTACGCCGCGTTCACCAACACCGTCTCGCTGGGTGCCCAGCGCGGCAGCGGGCGTGCCGAGGCCGCCTTCCTGATGGAGCGGCTCGTCGACCGGTACGCCTCCGAGATCGGCATGGACCCGGCCGCCGTCCGGCGCAAGAACCTGGTGCCGAAGGAGAAGTTCCCGTACGACAACGGCCTCGGCTGGACGTACGACTCGGGCGACTACCGGCTGAACTTCGACAAGGCGATGGAGCTGTCGGGCTACGCCGACATGCCCGCCCGCAAGGCCGAGGCCCGTACCCGCGGCAAGCGGCTCGGCGTGGGCCTCGCCACCTACGTCGCCATCTGCGGCGTCGGCCCCTCCACCCGGATGTCCAAAGAGGGCATGCTCGGCGGCACCTGGGAGAGCGCGAACATCCGCGTCCACCCCACCGGCGAGGTCACCGTCACCGTCGGCTCCGCCTCCACGGGCCAGAGCCACCACACGGTCTTCGCGCAGGTCGCCGCCGACGAGCTCGGCATCGACCCGGCCCAGGTCCAGGTGTACGAGGGGGACACGCTGAAGGCCCCGTACGGACAGGGCACCTACGGCTCGCGCTCCTACAGCATGGCCGCGCCCGCCGTCGCCCTCACCGCCCGGAAGATCAAGGCCAAGCTGGTCAAGGCCGGGGCCGTGTTCCTCGGCATCCCCGAGGACAAGGTCGTCTACGCGGGCGGCAAGGTCTACGAGGACGGCAACGAGGAGAACACCAAGACCTTCTCCGAGCTGGCGATGGCGATGTGGTACGGCTGGGGGCTGCCCGCGGACATCGAGCCCGCCCTCGACGAGACCACCCACTTCGACCCGCCGGACTTCAACTACCCCTTCGGCACGCACGTCGCGGTCGTCGAGGTCGACGAACTCACCGGCGAGACCGAGGTGGTGGCGTACACCGCCGTCGACGACGCCGGCCACATCGGCAACCCGAAGATCGTCCTCGGGCAGATCGAGGGCAGCATCACGCACGGCCTCGGCCAGGCGCTGATGGAGGCGGCCGTGTACGACGAACAGGGTGTGCTCATCAGCTCGGACCTGACCAAGTACGCCCTGCCGCGCGCCGCGGACGTGCCGTTCTTCACCCTCGACAAGACCACCACGCCCAGCCCGCACAACCCGCTGGGCGCCAAGGGCGCGGGCGAGATCGCCACCGTGCCGCCCGCCGCGGCCGTCGTCAACGCGGTGGTCGACGCCCTGTCCGACCTGGGCGTGCAGCACATCGACATGCCGCTCACCCCCGAGAAGGTCTGGCGCCGCCTGCGAGGAGAAGCCCAGTGATCCTCACCGAGTTCGACTACGTCCGGCCGGCCGTCCTCGACGAGGCCCTGACCCTGCTCTCCGGCACCCCGGGCGCCAGGGTCCTGGCCGGCGGCCAGAGCCTGCTGCCCGCCCTGCGCACCGGCGAGGCCGCCGCCCGGCTGCTCGTCGACGTACGCCACCTCGAAGAGCTCCGCGGCATCGAGCGGACCTCCGACGGGCTCCGGATCGGCGCGCTCACCACGCTCGCCGAGCTCGCCGCCCACCCGGTCGTCCTCGCCGAGGCCCCGGAACTGGCGGCCGCCGCCCGGGCCAACGGCGACCCCCAGGTCCGCAACCTCGGCACCGCCGGCGGGAACCTCGCCGCCGGCGGGCGCGCCACCGACCTGCCGGTCGCGGCCATCGCCGCCGGCGCCCGGGTCGAACTGGCCGGACCCGGCGGGCGGTCGACCGTGACCGCCGAGGAGTTCGCGGCCTCCGGGGCACCGGCCGGGGCCGTGGTCACCGCACTGCTGGCACCCGCCGCCGGAAAGGCCGCCGCCTTCGAGAAGACCGCCGACCGGGCCACGCGCTACCCGGTGTGCGCCACCGCCGTACGGATCACCCCCGACGGGCCGCGCATCGCGGTCACCGGGGCCACCGCCCGGCCGCTGCGGCTGCGCGGTGTCGAGGACCGGCTGCGCGGCGGCCCGTACACCACGGAGGCCGTGCTCACGGCCTTCCGCGCCGAGCCCAGGGAGCTGTTCGTCCCCGGTCGCGGCACCTCGGCCGAGTACCTCGGCCACCTCGCGGGGGTGCTGGCCGCCCGCGCGCTGCAGAGGGCAGACCAGGCCCTCGCCTGACCGCCCACCAACGGGGAGTTGACGCAGTGGCCGAAACGTCCAGGACGACCACGGGGGTACCGGCGCGAGCGGCCGCCCAGGCGGCCGGGGCCCCCAGAGGCTCCGGCTTCTGGGTGGTCGGCGCGGTCCTCGTCCTGCTGATGCTCTCCTCCTCCGTACCGTCCGCCCTCTACGTGCTCTACCAGGAGAGATGGGGCCTGTCCTCCGGCATGATCACGGTGGTCTTCGCCCTGTACGCGGTCACCGTGCTGATCGGGCTCCTGCTGTTCGGTTCCCTCTCGGACACCCTGGGCCGGCGCCCCGTGCTCGGCGTCGGCCTGGTCCTGGCGATCGTCTCCATGGGACTGTTCGCCGGGGCGCAGGGGCTCGGGCTGCTGCTCGCCGCCCGCGCCGTGCAGGGGCTCGCGGTGGGCCTGGCCACCGGGGCGATGGGCGCCGCCCTGCTCGAACTCGCCCCGCGTTCGCGGCCGGCGCTCGGCGCCCAGGTCAACAGCGCGGGGCCGACGGTGGGCATCGGGCTCGGCGGGCTCGGCGCCGGGCTGCTCGTCCAGTACGCGCCCGCCCCGACCGTGCTCAGCTACCTGCTGCTGGTCGCCGCCTTCGCGGCCACGCTGGTGGGGGTGGTCCGGATGCGAGAGAGCGCTCCCGACGCCCGCACCGGCGGTCGGCTGCGGATCTCCGCACGCCGCATCCACGTCCCGGCCGCGGTACGGGGCCGGTTCGCGGTCCTCGTCCTGACCATCGTCGCCGTCTGGTCGGTCGGCGGCTTCTACCTCTCGCTCGGGCCGCACCTGGCCCTCTCGCTGCTCCGCAGCACCAACTACCTGGTCGGCGGGGCCACCGTGGCCCTGCTCGCGGGCGCCGCCACCGCGGCCCAGCTGCTGCTGGGCCGCACCGAGGCCCTGCGCACCGCCGTCCTCGGCCTGTGCGGCCTGCTGGCCGGGCTCGGCCTGGTCCTGCTCGCGCTGGGCCTCGGCTCGGCCGCCGTGTTCCTCGTGGGCACGGCCGTCCTCGGCAGCGGCTGGGGCGCGGCGTTCCTCGGCTCCTTCCGGGCGCTGAGCGCGCTGGCCGAGCCGGCACACCGCGGCGAACTGACCGCCGCCGTCTACGTCTTCGCGTACCTCGCGATGAGCGTGCCGGCGGTGCTCGCCGGAATGCTCACCAACATCCACGGCCTGCACCGCACCTCGGTCGGCTTCATGGCCGCCGTCGCCGGGGTGTGCGCGCTGGCCCTGTTCGTCACGCTGCGGCTGGCCGCCCGCACCCGGGCCGAAGGGAGCACGACATGAAGGCTGCCGACATGAGCGCCGCCGAGCTGCGGTCGGCCCTGATCGGGCTGGAGATCTTCGCAGGGCTCACCGAGGACCAGCTGGAATGGCTGGTCTCCGTCTCCGAGCCCCGGGTCCTCGCCGACGGGGAGGTCCTCTTCCGGGACGGGGAGGAGGCCGACGGCTTCCACGTCCTGCTCGCGGGCGGGCTGGTCGTCACCAAGGTCGTCGACGGCCGGGAGGAGGTGCTCACCCGGCACTCCACCGAGGAGGAGAGCGCCGCCGCCGAGGAGCACGACGGAAAGCCCTCCGCCGCGCACCGCTTCACCGGCGAGCTGCCGCTGCTGACGGACGGCGCGTACGTGGCCACCGCCGCCGCGAGCGGGCCGGCGACCACCGTCGTCGCGTACCCGAAGCCCGTGTTCTTCGAAATGCTGACCCGCTGCCACGGGGTGGCGGCCGTACTGATCCCGGTGCTGGCCTGGCGGATCAAGTCCTCCGAGGTGCAGGCCCGCAAGCGGGCCACCGTAGAGGCGCTCGGCACCCTGGCCGCCGGGCTCGCGCACGAGCTGAACAATCCGGCGGCCGCCGTGGCCCGGGCCGCCCAGGAGCTGGCACCCGCGCTGGAGGGCCTCACCCGGACCGCCCAGGCCTGGGGCGCTGCCGCGTCGGGCGCGGAGCGCTCCGTACTCGACCGGCTGTCCGAGGAACTCGACAAGCTGCCGCCGCCGGTCACCACCGATCCGCTCGCCCAGGCCGACGCCGAGGAGGAGATCACCGACTGGGCCGAGGAGGCCGGCACCGAACGGCCCGGACTGCTCGGCTCGGGGATCTCGGACCTCGGGCTGGAACTGGGCTGGCTGCTGGAGCGGCTGGAAGGGGTCGGGGAGCCGGCCCTGCCCGTCGCCCTCGACCACCTCGCGGCCCTGCTGGAGATCCGGTCACTGGCCGCGGAACTGCGGGCCGCCGGTCCGAGGATCTCCCAACTGGTCGCCGCCACCCGGGATTACGCCAATCTCGACCGGGCGCCGGAACAGCGTTTCGCGGTGGCCGACGGGCTGGAGAACACCCTGGTCGTGCTGCGTTCCAAGCTGTCCGGCATCACCATCGTGCGCCAGTACGAGCCGGATCTGCCCGAACTGACGGGCTATCCAAGTGAGTTGAACCAGGTCTGGACGAACCTGGTCGACAACGCGGCCGAGGCCATGGAGGGCGCCGGCACCCTCACCCTGCGGGTCCGCGCCGAGGGCGTCTGCCTGGTCGTGGAGATCACCGACACCGGCCGGGGCATCCCCGAGGACTCCCTGCCCAGGATCTTCGAACCCTTCTACACGACCAAGGACGTGGGGAAGGGCACAGGCCTGGGACTGCACCTCAGCTACCGCATCGTGACGCAGCGCCACCACGGGTCGATCGCGGCCCGCTCGCGTCCCGGCGAGACCCGGATGGTCGTCCGGCTGCCGCTCACAGCGGCTGCCGCCTGCGCCGAAACACCTGATGAACCCACCTCCACCCGCTCCACCACCAGTTGAAAGAATGGAGTCGACATGGCCAAGTACGACATCTCCAAGCTGCACCCGGTGTTCGTCCGCCAGATGGAGGCGCTGGCGGCCCTCGACATCGAGGCGGTGATGAAGAACTACACCGACGACGCCGTGCTGCTGCGCTTCGAGGGGGTCTCGGTCGGGATCGAGGCCGTGCGCGAGACGTTCACGGGCTACCTGACGGTGAAGCCGACGCTGGTGGAACTCCAGGAGTACATCGAGACCGAGGACACGATCTTCTACCGGGCGATCATGAATCTGAACGGCGAGCCGGAGCACGCGTTCGGGACACTCGTGGTCCGCGATGGCCGGATCTGGCGCCAGACCGCCGGTTTCGGCAGCTGACCAACGATATCTGGGTAGCGTGTGCGGGGAGGGCGGAGGCAGCGCCCTCCCCGCACGTGCAGGCTGTTGAAATGGCAAAGGGGAGGTCATGGAACGCGAAACCGGGCGTGTCGAGGCATTCAGTGACGGGGTATTCGCCATCGTCATCACGATTCTGGTCCTGGAACTAAAGGTTCCGCAGGAAACGGGATCGGACTTCTGGCATGGCGTGTGGGAACAGTGGCCGCACTATGCCGCATACGTGGTGAGTTTCCTCATCATCGGCGTGATGTGGGTGAATCACCACACCATCTTCAGTCACCTCAAGCGCGTGGACCGACCCCTGTTGTTCCTGAATCTCCTGGTGCTGATGGTGGTATCGGTGATTCCGTACACGACCACCGTGCTCGCCGAGCACCTCGTCGAGGAGGGCGGCTCCGCCAACGCCGCCGCGATCCTCTACAGTTCGATCACCGTCGCCTACGCCTTGGCGTTCCTGGCCTTCTGGTGGTACGTAACCCGCGTCGGCCACCTGTTCCACGAGCAGGTGGACAAAGAGGGCGCCCGGGCCACCCGGGTGCGCTTCGGTCTCGGCGCCGTGGCGTACCCCTTGACCGTTCTCCTGTCCTTCTTCTCCGCACCGCTCACTCTCGTCGCACACTTCCTCATCGCGCTCTACTATGCGGCGAACCAGATCCCCATCCCCCTCGTGGTAGAAGAAGAGCGGCTCCAAACTGCGAGCGACCTCAGGAAGTAGCCGCAGGGGCCTACGGCCGCTCTGTACGGTCAAGTAGGGTATTGGATCTAGTGGTCGCGGGGGAGGCCCAGATGGCTCGCGTAGTTCTGCCGGAGGAATCCACCAAGGAAATCTCCGAATTGATCGACGTTCTGATCTCTCTTTTCTTCGAATCATTACCGCGGCGGGACCAGCGAAACTGGGCCCGCGTTTATCTCAATGGCCTCGTGCGGACCAGCGGGAAGAAAACAATCCGTAACATCGCCGGAACCGGGGCCAGTTCCGTCGAACAGAGCCTCCAGCAGTTCATCAGCAAGTCCCCCTGGGACTGGGCGCCGGTACGCCGCTCCCTCGCCCAGTACCTCGAACGCACCGCCCAGCGCCCGCTGGCCTGGGTGGTCCAGCCCATGGTCATCGAGAAGGCCGGAGACCGTTCGGTCGGCGTCGGCCGGCAGTTCGTTCCCCAGCTCGGCCGCACCGCCAACTGTCAGCAGGCCAGTGGCATCTGGCTCGCCTCCAGCGAGGCCAGCTTCCCCGTCGAATGGACCCTCACCCTCCCCGGTCCGTGGACGAGCGAACTGCTGCGCCGCCGGCGGGCCGGCATCCCCGACACCGCCCGCTCGCTCACCCCCGCCCAGGACGCCGTACACGCCGTCCAGCGGATGGCCGCCACCTGGCAACTCCAGCGCCGGCCCGTGGTGATGGAGGTCGCCAACACCGACATCCCGCAGAGCATCGAGTCCTTCGCCCTGCAGGACATTCCCTTCGTCTTCAAGGTCGACGGCTCGCTGCCCGTCTCCTTCGGCGGCGCCGGCCGGCACAAGCCCGGACCGCACACCGCACCCGCCCGCGAACTCATCGACTCCCTGCGCTCCCAGCGGCGCGTCGTCGAATGGACCCGGCACGGCCGCGCCGAAGGAGCAGTGACCCTGCTGACCTCGGCCGCCATCCTCGCCACGCCCGGGGAGGACCGGCCCGTACCGCTGCCGCCCACCCCGCTGCTGCTCGTCGGCGCCTGGACCGAAGCCGCCCTGCTGCCCTCCGAGTTCTGGATCACCAACATCGGCGACCGGCCGCTGGCCCAGCTCTTCCTGCTCGCCAAACTCACCGACCGGGTATCCCTCGATTTCACCGAGACCTGCGAACCCGTAGGCATCCGTGATTTCGAGGGCCGCTCCTTCCGTGGCTGGCACCACCACGCCACGCTCGCGAGCGTCGCCCACGCGTCGATGCTGCTCGGCACGCGCGGCCGGGACCTGGTCGGATTCCCCACGCCCGGCCGGCCCCCGTTGGGCGGGGCGCCCGGCCCCGTCTCCCGTACCGGGGCGCCCGGCCCCGTGGCGCGCACCGGCCCGCCGGTGCTGCCGCCGCGGCCTCTGATCCCCGGCCAGAGCGCGAGACGCGAGTACATCCGCTGATGCTCGACATCGCAGAGGAACTGCGCGCGTGGTGTTCCGCGCACCGGGAATTCGCCCTGGCCACCGTGGTCGCCGTCAGCGGGAGCGCTCCGCGCGGCCCGGGAGCCTCACTGGCCGTCGACGCCGGCGGCACCGCGCTCGGCTCCCTCTCCGGGGGCTGCGTCGAGTCCGCCGTGCACGAGCTCTGCCTCGACGCGATCGCCTCCGGCGAAGGGGGCGTGCACCGCTTCGGCTACAGCGACGACGACGCCTTCGCCGTCGGCCTGACCTGTGGAGGAGTCCTCGACGTGCTCGTCACCCCGGTGCGCGGGCACGACCCGGTGCGGCCCGTCCTCGGCTCCGTGCTCGACGCCGCCGCCACGGGGGCCCGGGCCGCGCTGGCCCGGGTGGTCTCCGGCCCGCCGCCGCAGCTCGGCCGGGCCCTGGCCGTCCACCCCGACGGATCGTACGAGGGCTGCCTGGGCGGGGGCGCGGCCCTGAACCGGGCCGCCGCCCGCCGGGTACGGGAGCTGCTGCTGGCCGGGCGCACCGGCACCGCCGAACTCGGCACCGGGGGCGGACTGTGCGGGCAGCCCCTGACGCTGCTGGTCGAATCGGCCGCCGAACCACCCCGGCTGATCGTCTACGGAGCCATCGACTTCGCCGCCGCCCTGGCCCGGATCGGGGCCTTCCTGGGGCACCGGGTCACCGTCTGCGACGCCCGGCCCGTCTTCGCGACGCCGGCCCGCTTCCCCGACGCCGACGAGGTGGTCGTGGACTGGCCGCACCGGCACCTTGCCGCGGAATGGGAGGCGGGCCGGGTGGACTCCCGCACGGCGGTCTGCGTCCTCACGCACGACGCCAAGTTCGACGTACCGCTGCTGGCGCTGGCCCTGGGGCTGCCGCTGGGTTACGTGGGAGCCATGGGATCGCGGCGCACCCACGCCGAGCGCGAGCGGCGGCTGCGGGACGAGGGGGTGCCGAAGGCCGCACTCGCCCGGCTGCGCTCGCCCATCGGGCTGGACCTCGGCGGCGCCACCCCCGAGGAGACGGCCCTGGCCATTGCCGCCGAGTTCACGGCGGTCCGCTACGGCGGATCGGTCCTCCCCCTCGCGCGGCGACGGGGTCCGGTGCACGGCCGCGCGGCGAGCCCGCCGCCCGCCCGGCGCGTCCCGCTGACCCCCGGGACCAAAGTCCCGTAGGAAAAGACCACGCGGCCCGGTATGTCCTGGACGATCAGCCCGGGCGGCATTAATGCCAGGTCATGGGAGAATGAAGTACGTGCGTTTCCTCGGCTGTCTGTCGAGGCCGTAGACGGATCCTTCGATCGACTGGGATGTTCAGCACGTGCGTTTCCTCAATGACCAGAAGCCGCCGTACGACCTGACGTACGACGATGTGTTCATGGTGCCGAGCCGCTCCGCGGTCGGTTCCCGCCAGGGAGTGGACCTCTCCTCGCCCGACGGCACCGGCACCACCATTCCGCTCGTCGTGGCGAACATGACCGCCATCGCGGGCCGCCGCATGGCCGAGACGGTCGCCCGCCGGGGCGGCGTCGTGGTCATCCCGCAGGACATCCCGATCGAGGTCGTCACCGACGTCATCTCCTGGGTGAAGACCCGCCACCTCGTGCTCGACACCCCGATCACGCTGGCGCCCACCCAGACCGTCGCCGATGCCCTGTCCCTGCTGCCCAAGCGGGCCCACGGCGCCGGTGTCGTCGTCGACGCCGACGGCCGCCCGGTCGGTGTCGTCACCGACCACGACCTGACCGGCGTGGACCGCTTCACCCAGCTCTCCGAGGTCATGTCGAAGGAGCTCCTGCTCATCGACGCCGACATCGACCCGCGCGAGGCGTTCAACCAGCTCGACGCCGGCCACCGCAAGCTGGCCCCGGCCGTCGACAAGGACGGCAAGCTCGTCGGCCTCCTCACCCGCAAGGGCGCGCTGCGCGCGACCCTGTACACCCCGGCCACCGACGCCAACGGCAAGCTGCGCATCGCCGCGGCCGTCGGCATCAACGGCGACTTCGTGCAGAAGGCCAAGCAGCTGCTCGACGCGGGCGTGGACACGCTCGTCATCGACACGGCCCACGGCCACCAGGAGTCGATGATCAACGCGATCAAGGCCGTGCGCGCGCTGGACCCGCAGGTCCCGATCGTGGCCGGCAACATCGTGGCCGCCGAGGGCGTCAAGGACCTCATCGACGCCGGCGCCGACATCATCAAGGTCGGTGTGGGCCCCGGCGCCATGTGCACCACCCGCATGATGACCGGCGTGGGCCGCCCGCAGTTCTCCGCGGTGCTGGAGTGCGCGGCGGAGGCGAAGAAGTACGGCAAGCACGTGTGGGCCGACGGTGGTGTCCGCCACCCGCGCGACGTGGCGATGGCGCTGGCCGCCGGCGCCTCGAACGTGATGATCGGCTCCTGGTTCGCCGGGACGTACGAGTCCCCGGGCGACCTCCAGCAGTCCGCCGACGGCCGGTTCTACAAGGAGTCGTTCGGCATGGCGTCCGCGCGCGCCGTGCAGAACCGCACGTCGGAGGAGTCGGCGTACGACCGGGCGCGCAAGGGGCTCTTCGAGGAGGGCATCTCCACCTCGCGGATGTTCCTGGACCCGGCCCGTCCGGGCGTCGAGGACCTGATCGACTCGATCATCGCGGGCGTGCGCTCCTCGTGTACGTACGCGGGCGCGGGCTCCCTGGCGGAGTTCGAGGAGAAGGCCGTCGTGGGCGTCCAGTCCGCGGCGGGCTACGCCGAGGGCAAGCCGCTGCACGCCAGCTGGAGCTAGTCCGCCCCCGCTTCCGGTGGCCCCGGGTGCGTCCTTCACGGACGCGCCCGGGGCCACCGCCGTTTCCGCGGGGGCCGGCCCGGCGCGGCGGTGGGCGGGCCCGGGGGACCGTTCGGCGTGCCGTTCGACCGGTCGGCGCAGGTGGCGGGCGGATACGCCATGCGGCGGATAACTCCGGGCGCCGGGTACGTCACGCTCGGGTCATCCGATCTGGAAGGGGCACCCCGTGACCAGTACCCTCCGCCACCGCACCGACGCGCACGCCCTCGCGCGACTGCACGGCGCGCACGGCAAGGCCCTCTACGGCTTCCTCCTCCGCCTCACCTTCGGCGACCGGCACCGCGCCGAGGACCTCCTCCAGGAGACCCTCTTCCGCGCCTGGAAACACCCCGAGGCGCTGGAGAGCGACCACGCGTCCATACGGCCCTGGCTCTACACCGTCGGCCGGCGCCTCGCCATCGACGCCCGGCGCGCCCGCCGCGTGCGGCCCGCCGAGGTCGGACCGGACGCCCTGGACAGCCACACGCCCACCGCCGACGACCGCACCGAACAGGCCGTCGCCGTCCTCGACGTCCGCGACGCGCTGAGATCGCTCAGCCCGGAGCACCGCGCCGTGCTCGTACAGATCTACTTCCGCGGCTCGTCGGTGTGCGAGGCCGCCGAAGCGCTCGGGGTTCCCGTAGGGACCGTCAAATCGCGTACGCACTACGCCCTGCGCGCCTTACGGGACGCCATGCCCGGCTACGGCCCCGGCGCGGGCCGCCGCGCCGCGGCCTGAGCCGCCACCGCCGCCCGCGAGCGGACCTGGAGTTTCGCCAGGATGTGCGACACGTGCGTCTGGACCGTCCGCGCGGACAGGAAGAGGGCACGCGCGATCTCCGGGTTCGAGCAGCCCTGGGCGACGAGCAGGGCCACCTTCAGCTCCGCGGGTGTGAGCGCCTCCCACCCGTTGGCCGGCCGCCGCCGCGCCGAGCGGCTGCCGCGCCGGACGCCCAGGCTCCGCAGCCGGGCGTCGGCCCGGGCGGTGTCCCACCGGGCGCCGAGTTCCTCGTACGCGGCCACCGCACACGTCAGCGCCGACCGCGCCGCCGCCAGGTCGCCGTGCCAGGCCCGGGCCACCGCGAGGTCCTCCCACGCGTGGCCCAGCACCAGCGGCCGGCCGCCGCGCTCCGCCCGCTCCAGGGCCTGTGCCAGCAGCTGCGGGTCCTGCGCGAACAGGCCCCGGCAGCGCAGCAGCGCCAGGGCCGGGCCCGGATACTCGGCCAGCGCCGCCGCCGTCCGCCCGCAGGCCGCCACCGCCGCCCGGGCCGTGGCCGTGTCCCCGCGGTCCAGGGCCAGGCGGACGATCTCCGACAGCACCCAGGGGCGGTCGTACGCCATCGCCGCGTCCGGTCCGTCCACCAGCGCCGGCAGCAGCTCGCGCACCGCGTCGGCCGGGCGGCCCGCGCGTTCCGCCAGCAGGGCCCGGGCCAGGAGCACGTGCCCGCCGTAGCGGCGGGCCGCCGGGGCCGCGAACGCGTCCGGCGGGAGCAGTGCGAGCTCGGCCCGTGCCGCCTCGCGCTCGTCGCGGTGGCCCAGTACGAGCGCCCGCAGCCCGTGCACCAGCGCCGGCAGCCAGCCGTCCGAGACCGGCAGCCCATCCGCCCGGGCCACCCCGGCGAGCGTCGCGTCCCACTCGCCGAGCCGGTAGTGGAACTCGGCGAGCAGGGCCTCGGTCACCACCAGCCGGCCCGTCGAGCGCGTGGAGAGCGCCAGCTCCCGCGCCTCCCGCAGCGCCGCCGCGACGGCCTCCGGCTCGTCGAAACGCTGCTGCTCCTCCGCCTGGTTGGCGAGGAGCAGCAGCCGCATGTCGTTGGCCTGCGGGCTGCGCCGGGCACAGGCGATCCCCTCGGCGGCATGGCGCAGCGACTCCCGGCCGCGGCCCAGGTGGAACAGGGCGAAGGACATCGCGTGGTGGGCTTCCGCCCCGCACAGCGGATCACCCAGCCGGGCCGCCTCCGCCACCACCGGCACGGCCAGCGTGTGGGCCTGCGCCGGGCAGCCCAGTTCGGCCAGGGCCAGGACCCGGCACGCCTCCAGCCGCAGCCGGAGCGCCGGCGGGGGGACCCCTTCGGACAGGGCGTCCTCGGTGACGGCCAGCGAACGGCCCATGTCCCCCTGGATCATCAGCGCCGACACCAGCTTGAAGGCGAGCTCCGCCCGGTGCCCGGGATCCGGGGCCCGTTCGTACAGCGTGGCCAGGAGCTCCACCGATTCGGGGCGGCGCAGCATCAGGGCGGCGTCCGCGAGGCTCCCCTCCAGGACCTCGCGGTCCGCGCAGTCGGCCTGGGTGACGGCCCGTTCCAGCAGTTCGGCGGCGGCTCCGGGCGCCGCCGCGATCAGGGACTGCGCCGAGTCCGCCAGCCAGTGCACCGCCCACCGGTTCAACGCCCCGCCGGCCAGCAGCTGTTCGGCGGTACGGGCCGGCTCGTGCCCGGCCTCGGCCAGGGCCCGGGCGGCGTCCTCGTGCAGCGCGGCCCGGGCGGCCCGGGGCAGCTGCGCGTACAGGGCCCGGCGCAGCGCAGGCTGCCGGAAGCGCAGCCGCTCGCCGGTGTCCTCCAGCAGCCCGGCGAGAAGCGGCTCCTCCAGCTCGGCCAGCACCTCCGGGACGGGCCTGGCCCGTACGAGGGCCAGCTCGCGCGGGGCGAAGGCCGGGCCGAGCAGCGCCGCATGCCGCAGGGTGGTGTAGGCGGAGCGCGCGAGATAGCCGAGGCCCCGCGGGAGGGAAGCGGGCGGCTCCGGCAACTCCCCTTCGGAAACCGTCAGTTCGGCGACCGCGCCGGCGCCCCGGCCGTCGTCCCCGGCCCCGCCCGAGACCTCGATGACCCGGGACCACTGCGCGGTCAGCTCCCGCAGCAGCCGGGGATTGCCGCCCGCCTGCGCGGCGGCCTCCCGCAGCCGCGGTCCGGGCTCGGCGCCCAGCATCGCGCGCAGTGCCTGCACGGACTCCGCCCCGGTCAGCGGCTCCAGCCGGACGGTGCGCCCGCCCGGCCCCGCACCCAGCTCGGCGCACAGCTGCTCCACCTCGGGCCGGCGGGGCAGCGGACGCCGAGTCGCCGCCAGCAGCAGCGGCAGCCGGTCCACCGCCCGGCCCAGGCGCCGCCACAACAGCAGGCTGGCCGGGTCCGCCCAGTGCAGGTCGTCCAGCACCAGCAGCAGCGGGCGCCGCGCGCACCACTCCTCGACCCCGGACACCAGCAGGTCCATGGCCGCGAGCCACGCCCCGCCGGGCTCCTTCGCCTCCCGGGCCTCCCGGAGCAGGGCGACCACGGCCGCCCGGCCGGGGCCGTCGGGGTGCAGGCAGTCCAGTGCGGCCCGCAGCGGCAGCTCCGCCGTGAAGGCGTCGGCGGCTCCGTAGCGCACCCGGCAGCCCAGCGCGGCCGCCTCGGCCAGGGCCTCGCGCACATGGGCGGTCCGGCCCGCGCCGGGCTCGCCCTCCACGATCAGGCGGCCCCCGGGGCCCCGCGCACCGCCGCGCACCCAGTTCCGCAACTCGTCACGCTGCTGCTCGCGCCCGCCCCGCACGTCGGCGAACCTCCCCAGACTGTCCCCCCGGCTGCCGCCGGAGGTCCCCGGCGGCCGGTCCGCACCGCTGTCAGGATGGCACGCCGGTGCGGTGATCAGTACCGGGGAAGCTGCTCCCCGGGCGGTGAACTGTGCACGCCTGCACGGTACTTGGGAATCCGAAGGGTGATCTTCATGCCCGCGCCGACGCCCGTTTCCATCACCGGGCCGTACGCGTCCCCGTACACCTGCCGGATCCGCTCGTCCACGTTCGTCAGCCCGATGCCCGACGAGGACCCGCCCGGCTCCCCGGCCAGGATGCGGCGCAGCACGGCGGGATCCATGCCGATCCCGTTGTCCTCGATGGTGATCACGGCCTCCGCGCCCGCGTCCCGGGCGGCGATCGTGATCAGGCACTCCTCGGTGGAGTCCTCCAGTCCGTGCTTGACGGCGTTCTCCACCAGCGGCTGCAGGCACAGGAACGGCAGTGCCACCGGCAGCACCTCGGGCGCCACCTGCAGGGTCACCTTCAGCCGGTCCCCGAACCGGGCGCCGGCCAGGGCCAGGTACTGCTCGATGGACCGCAGTTCCTCGGCGAGCGTGGTGAACTCGCCGTGGCGCCGGAAGGAGTAGCGCGTGAAGTCGGCGAACTCCAGCAGCAGGTCCCGGGCCCGCTCCGGGTCGGTGCGGACGAACGAGGCGATCGCGGCGAGGGAGTTGAAGATGAAATGCGGGGAGATCTGCGCCCGCAGCGCCTTGATCTCCGCCTCCATCAGCCGGGTCCGCGAGCGGTCCAGCTCGGAGAGCTCCAGCTGCACGGAGACCCAGCGGGCGACCTCCGTCGCGGCCCGCACCAGCACCGCCGACTCCCGCGAACCGTAGGCCACCAGCGCGCCGAGCACCCCGTCCTCACCGGTGAGCGGGGCGACCACTGCCCACTTCAGCGGGCAGTCGGGCCGGGTGCATCCGGTCCGCACGCTCTGGCTGCGCCCCGAGTCCAGCATGACGGCGACGCGGGCCATCGCCCGCCGCTGGTGGTGGTCGGCGCCCGGCCCGTCCCAGGCCAGCACGGCCTCCCGGTCGGTCAGGCACAGGGCCTCCGTGCCCAGCAGCGAGCGCAGCCGCCGGGCGGCCTTGCGGGCGGCGTCCTCGGTGAGTCCGGCGCGCAGCGGGGGAGCGGCCAGCGAGGCGGTGTGGAGCGTGTGGAAGGTGGCCCGCTCCACCGGGGTCCCGAGGTCCGGGCCTGTCGCCCGTTCGCCGCGCCGGGCGTGCCGGCGGCCGCCCGCCCAGCCCAGGCCCAGCAGCAGGGCCGCGCCCGCCGCCGCCAGGGCGGCGAGCACCGCCGCGGTCACGGGGTACCGCCCGCGCGGGCCCCGGTGCCGGAACCGGTCACGCTCTCCGGGAGGTGCAGCCGGGCCAGGGTCGCCGCCGTCCCCGCCGGGATCCGCGACCGGGTGGCCAGCGACACGAGCACCATCGTCAGGAATCCCAGCGGCACCGACCAGGCCGCCGGCCACGCCAGCAGTGTGTGCGCCCAGCCCGCCGGGGGCAGCCCGGCCCGGGTCGCCAGCACCGCGCCCAGCGCCGCCCCGCCCCCGACGACCAGCCCGGCCACCGCACCCGGCGGGGTCAGCCCCCGCCACCAGATGCCCAGCACCAGCAGCGGGCAGAAGGACGAGGCCGACACCGCGAAGGCCAGCCCCACCGCGTCCGCCACCGGCACGTCGGTCAGCGCCGTGCTTCCGGCCAGCGGCACCAGCATCGCCACCAGCACCGCGATCCGGAACGTCCGCACTCCCCGCCCGGGCAGCACGTCCTGGTGCAGCACCCCGGCCACCGCCATGGTCAGCCCCGAAGCCGTCGACAGGAACGCCGCGAACGCGCCGCCGGCCAGCAGTGCCCCCAGCAGGTCGCCGAGCACCCCGCCCACCATCCGCTCCGGCAGCACCAGCACCGCCGCGTCCGCGTCCCCGGTGAGGGCGAGCTCCGGGGCGTAGGTCCGGCCGAGCACCCCGTACACCGGAGGCAGCAGGTAGAAGCAGCCGAGCAGCCCGAGCACCGCCAGCGTGGTGCGCCGCGCGTCCCGGCCGTTCGGGCTCGTGTAGAAGCGCACCGCGACATGGGGCAGGCCCATGGTGCCGAGGAAGGTGGCCAGAACCAGCCCGTACGTCGCGTACGCGCCGAGCGCCGGGCGGCCCCCGTCCAACGGCTGCGACCAGCGGGAGGCGTCCGGCCCGGATATCGCCCGGGTCTGCGGGACCCGGGTGTCCGGGGCGAACTCCAGCCGCGCCCGGGCCCGTACGGCGTGTTCCCCGGCCTCCAGCGTCAGCGGGGCCGCGGTGTAGGCGCGCCCGTCGACCTGCCCGGTGACCTTCAGCGTCAGAGGGGCGTCCAGGGACAGCCGGACGTCCTCGGCGAGCGTGACGGCGGTGTGCTCGCGGAAGACCGCCGGGGCGTCGAAGGACGCACGCGGCGCGCCGTCCCCCGCCCAGGCCGCGAGCAGGAAGAAGGCGGGCACCAGCAGCGCGGTGAGCTTGAGCCAGTACTGGAAGGCCTGCACGAAGGTGATGCTCCGCATCCCGCCGGCCGCGACGGCCGCGGTCACCACGAACGCGACGACCACCCCGCCCACCCAGTGCGGGGCGCCGGTCAGGATCTCCAGGGTCAGGCCGGCGCCCTGGAGCTGCGGCAGCAGGTACAGCCAGCCCACCCCGACCACGAACAGCACCGCGACCCGGCGCACCGTCTGCGACTCCAGCCGGGCCTCGGCGAAGTCGGGCAGCGTGTACGCACCCGAGCGCCGCAGCGGGGCCGCCACCAGCGCCAGCAGCACCAGGTACCCGGCGGTGTAGCCGAGCGGGTACCAGAGCATCTCCGGCCCTTGGAGCAGGACCAGCCCGGCCACCCCGAGGAAGGAGGCCGCGGAAAGGTACTCCCCGCCGATCGCGGCCGCGTTGAGCCGGGGTCCCACCGTCCGCGAGGCGACATAGAAGTCGGAGGTGGTCCGCGATATCCGCAGGCCCAGCGCGCCGACCAGCACCGTGACCAGGACGACGACGGTGACCGCGGTCAGCGCGTACGCCTGGTTCAACGGCCGGGCCCTTCGGGACGGGGGAGGAGGGGGCACCGGAGTCTACGCACGGCCGCCGACCGGGCAACAGGCGTGAACCCGGCCGATCCCGGGGGCTCCGACCGGCCGAAAAGGGGCGTCAGCGGGCGGGGTCGCGGTGTTCGGCGCAGTCCCGCAGCGCGATCTCCAGCTCCACGTACGAGTCCTCGGCGCGCCGGAAGGCCAGGGTCAGCGCCGCCTCCGCGCGGGGCGGCAGCTGCCGGCGGACCCCCTCGTTGGCCTCGTACAGCACGTCGGCCCAGCGCGCCGCGGCGCTGCGCAGCCGGGCGAGCAGCACCTCGGCCTCGGCGGGCCCGGCGGGCCGGGTCCGGGGCAGTACGGCCAGCGCGTCGAGCAGTGCCTGGATCTCGGCCATCCGCACCCCCTGCTCGTCCCGGCCTGCTCCGTCCGGACCGGCGGCTCCACGATAGGTGCGGGCCGGGCCGGCTGCGGGCGCCGGGGCCCGCCCTGCGACCGACGGCACCGGTGGGGCGCCGTACGCCCCTTGCGGTGCGACGAACGGTGTGCCCGTACGCCGGACGGTCGCCGCGCGGCCGGCCGGGGGCACTGCTATCCGGTCGCCTGGCGCATCAGCAGGTCCCGCAGCTGGCGGGCGTGGCGGCGGCTGACCTGGAGCTCGGCCGATCCGATGCGGACGCTGGTGGTGCCGGCGTCCAGCCGGAGTTCGTCGATCCGGCCCAGTGCCACCAGGTGGCGGCGGTGGATGCGCACGAACCCGCGGGCCGCCCAGCGCTCCTCCAGCGTGGAGAGCGGGATGCGGACCAGGTGGCTGCCCTCGTCGGTGTGCAGCCGGGCGTAGTCGCCCTGGGCCTCGACGTACGCGATGTCGGCGATCGCCACGAACCGGGTGACACCGCCCAGTTCGACGGCGATCTGGTCCGGGGCGCGGTCCGCGACGATGACCTCCGGAGCGGGACGGCGCTGCACCGGGACGGTCGCACCGGCCGGTCCCGCGAGCCCGCCCGGCTGCGTGGCGGCCCGGCCGAGCTGGGCGCAGGCTCGCCGTACGGCCTCGGCCAGCCGCTCCGGACGGACCGGCTTCAGTACGTAGTCCACGGCCTTGAGGTCGAAGGCCTGTACGGCGAACCCCTCGTGGGCGGTGACGAACACGATCAGCGGCGGCTGTGCGAACCCGGCCAGCAGCCGGGCGATGTCGAGGCCGGTCAGCCCCGCCATGTGGATGTCGAGGAAGACGACGTCGATGCCTTCGGGCCCGTCCGGGCCGGTCTCCAGGGCCCGGGTGATCCGCCGCAGTGCCTCGGTGGCGTCCGAGGCGCCCTCGGCGCTCAGCACGCGGGGGTCGGACCGCAGCAGGTAGAGCAGCTCCTCAAGGAGCGGCTTCTCGTCGTCGACGGCCAGTACGCGCAGCATGCGGTGGAGTCTATGGACGAGTGCGCCGCGACGGAACGGTGCGCGGCCCGCCTGCCGGGGGGAGGGGGCAGGGGGCCGCGCGGCTCGTGAGGTGGGGGGAGGGGGGAAGCGGTGGTCGGGAACCCGGTCCGGAAGGCGGTCAGGAGGTGGTGATCAGCTTGCCGTCGGGGGCGACCGCGTACCAGGTGCCGCCGACACCCTGGCCGTTGATGTCGCCGGCCTTCTTGTCACCGGTGAAGGTGTAGACGGGCCAGCAGTCGATGGCCTGCTGCTTCATCCCGTCGGGGCGGTTGAGCACCGAGTAGCCCTTCTCGACGATGCCCTTGGCGTTGGCCTTGTCCACCGGGGGCACGACCGGCCACTTGGCCACGCAGTCGCCGGTGCAGTTGGAGGCCATCGGCCAGGCGGTGTCCTTCTTGAATCGGTAGACGGTCATGCCGTTGCCGTCCACGATGTGCTCGCCGAGCTTGGGGTCCTTGGCCACGGTCAGCGCGCCCGCGGCCTGGCCCGCGCCGGCGGGTGCCGCAGCGTCGGGTGCAGCAGCTTCGGGCGACGCACCCGAAGGCGCAGCGGCCTGCTTCGCGGCCTTCTTGCCGTCGGGGGCGAAGGCGAACCAGGTGCCGCCGACGCCCTGCCCGTTGGTCTCGCCGGCCTTGGTGTCCTTGCTGTAGCGGTACACCGGCCAGCCGGCGATCGTCAGCTGCTTGCTGCCGTCGGTGCGCACGACTTCGCCCAGCAGTGCCGCGTCCATGCCCGTGGCGGCGGTGGCGTCGCCGGCCGCGACCGCGGGCCAGGTCTTCGCGCAGTCCCCGTCGCAGTTGGACTTCGGCGGCTTGGCGGTGTCCTTGTCGAAGCGGTAGAGGGTGAAGCCGGCGCTGTCGGCGAGGACGGAGCCGATCTGCTCGTTCTGGGCGATCGCCAGCTGCCCGGCGCCCTTGGCACCCGCGCCGCCGCCGGCGTCCGCCGCGCCGGCCCCGGAACCGGAACCGGAACCGGATCCCGAGCCGTAGCCGTAGTCGCCGGCTCCGGAAGCGGGGGCCGCGGCCGCGGCCCCGGCCGGCTTCGCGGCGCCGGCCTTGGTGTCGTCCCCGCCGCAGGCCGTCGCGGTGAGGGCGACGACGACTGCCACGGCGGCCAGGGTGGTTCCGCGCTTGATGCCCATCTTGATCTCTCCCACGTTCGGTGTCTCCGTGTCCGCCGCCCGTCTCCGGTGCGCCGGCAACTGTGTGAAGGACACGCCCTGTCGGGGTCGATCTGTTCAAGCAGATGTGTGTGGGCTGTTTCACTCACCCCGCACCGAACCCGGCGCGCCGCAGAGCCGTGACCACAGCGAGGCCGAGGACCTGGTGTCCGGCGTCGTTGGGGTGCAGCCCGTCCGCCAGGTGCTCCGGACCGAGCAGGTCACGGCCCGGCAGCAGGGCGAGGCGGTCGTCCCCGGCGGCGGTCCGGTCGCGGGCGGCCCGCTCCATCGCGTCGCGCAGGGCGCCCAGGGTGGCGCCGAGCCGGTTGGGGGTGCGCTCGGCGTCGGGCCGCAGCACGGGGGAGACCAGCAGCAGCGGCGTCCGCGGGTGGCCCTGCCGGACCAGGTCGAGGAACACGCGCGTGGTCTCGTACAGCAGCGGTGCCGAAAAGGGCACGCGGGACCAGCAGTTGGTGCCGAACGCGAGGGTGAGGACGTCGGCGGGGAGGCCGGCGATCTGCTCGGCGGTGGCGAGTTCCCCGCGCGCGGCGCCCGCGTACCCGAGGTTGACGGTGTCCCAGCCCAGCGCCCGGCCGACGACCGCGGGCCAGCCGTGGGCGGGCCGGGTGGACCACCAGCCCTCGGTGATCGAGTCGCCGTGCACCACCCAGCGCGGGGCGGGCGGCGCCGGGGCCACGGCGCCGCCGATCCCGCGTACGCCGAGGATCAGCGGGGACTGCCCCTCCGGCGGGTGGAGGGTGAACGGGCCGGGCCCGCCGGGCAGTTCGATGCGTACGACGGCTTCCTCGGCCGGTTCGGTCCACACCTCGCGGACCACCCCGTGGCGGTCCCACAGGGCGAAGCCGTGTGCGAGGTCGCGCAGGGCGTCGGTGGGGCCGGGCACGGTCGCCCGGTAGCGGATCTCCACCGCGTGCGCCGCGTGTGCCGTGAACTCCAGGCGCACCCCTATCGGGAGGGTGGCGCGCTCGCCGGTGTCCCAGGGCAGCCGCATGCCGTCCGCCGGGTCGGCCCGGACCGGGCGTCCCTGGTGCAGCCAGGCGACACCGCGCAGGAACGGCTCCGGGTCCAGCCAGTGCGTCGCGGTGCTCTCGCCGTTCACTGCGGGCCTCCGATCGTCAGGTGGAGAGTCGGGGCCGGAGGGGGCCGCAGCCCCCGGTGCCACCGCGTTCACCCGTACCCCGCGCGGGCCCGGATCCACCCGCCGCGGGCGCACCCGTGCGATCCGGCCGTCGTCCCGGCGGCATGCTGCGGCAGATCTGACGGGGTGTCAATGAAGGAGGTCAGGGCGCCGTGCGCACTGATCGATCATCCGTGCGCAACAAAGGGCCATCGGTGACAGATCCGCGCAACGATCGTGCGGCAATGTGCAAGGATGGTGCATTACGGGCGGTATCTCTCAGCTCGTAGGCTCACTCGCTGTACGTGGAGTGGCGTGGACCGCCTGCTCGGCGGTCCTCCCCATGCCCAGGCTCATGTCTGTGTCCTGCTCCGGACCGCTGCGGTCGATGCCTCAGTCCCCATCCGCAGTGTCAAAGGAGTCCCCTCGTGCTCGACCAGGGCCAGGCACCCCCGCTCTCCCAGGAGACGCGCAAGCCCGTGAACCCGCTGATGCGCCGCAAGCCCGTCGAGCGGCTCGTCGCCGAGGGCGGCCAGGGCGAGGGCGGCACTCTGCGCCGCTCGCTCACCATGTGGCAGCTGACCATGATCAGCATCGGTGCCACCCTGGGCACCGGCATCTTCGTCGTTCTCGGCACCGCCGCCCCCAAGGCCGGCCCCGCCGTGACGATCTCCTTCGTCATCGCGGGCCTGACCGCGCTCTTCTCGGCCCTCTCCTACGCGGAGCTGGCCGGATCCGTGCCGGTCTCGGGCTCCTCGTACTCGTACGCGTACGCCACCATGGGCGAGCTCATAGCCTGGATCTGCGGCTGGTGCCTGATCCTGGAGTACGCGGTCTCCGTCGCCGCCGTGGCCGTCGGCTGGGGCCAGTACCTCAACGAGCTCCTCGACGGGACCATCGGTGTCACGATCCCCGAGTCGGTCTCCGCGCCGCTCGGCGAGGGCGGGTTCATCAACCTGCCGGCGCTGGTCGTCGTCCTGCTCTCGATGGTCTTCCTGATGCGCGGCGCCAAGGAGAGCGCCACGGTCAACTCGATCATGGTCGCGGTGAAGATCGTCACGCTGCTGCTCTTCATCGGCATCGGCGTCATGGGCATCAAGTCCGGCAACTACACGCCGCTCGCCCCGCTCGGCGTCACCGGCATCAGCGCCGCCGCCTCCACCCTCTTCTTCTCGTACATCGGCTTCGACGCCGCCTCCACCGCAGGTGAGGAAGCCAAGAACCCGAAGAAGGACCTGCCGCGCGCGATCATGCTCTCGCTGGGCATCGTCACGGTCCTGTACGTGCTCGTCGCCTTCGTCGCCGTCGGCGCCATGCCGTGGCAGGACTTCGAGGGCACCGAGGCCGCGCTCGCCCAGATCATGACCGACGTCACCGGCACCAGCGTCTGGGGCGTCGTCCTCGCCGCCGGCGCCGTGATCGCGATCTTCTCCGTCGTCTTCGCCGTCCTCTACGGCCAGACCCGCATCCTCTTCGCGATGTCCCGCGACGGCCTCGTCCCCAAGGTCTTCGCCAAGGTCGACGAGAAGACCGGCGCCCCCCGCGCCAACGTCGTCATCGTCTCCCTCTTCTGCGGCGTCCTCGCGGCCTTCATCCCGCTGGGCAAGCTCGCCGACGCCACCAGCATCGGCACCCTCTTCGCCTTCGGTCTGGTCAACGTCGCCGTGATCATCCTGCGCCGCACCAAGCCGGACATGCCCCGCACCTTCAAGGTGGCGCTCTTCCCGATCACGCCGATCCTGGGCTTCCTCGCCTGCGGCTACATGATGTTCAGCCTCGATGTGGCCACGTGGATGGTCTTCGGTGGCTGGATGGCAGTCGGCCTCGTGGTGTACTTCAGCTACGGCATCCGCCGCTCCCGACTGGCCACGGCAGAAGTGGCCACAGCAGAAATGTGATCCGCCCGCAGTGCGACTGAACGATCTCGACGAACGCATCGTGCACGCCCTCGCCGAGGACGCCCGCCGCTCCTACGCGGACATCGGCTCCGAGGTCGGACTCTCGGCCCCCGCCGTGAAGCGGCGCGTGGACCGGCTGCGGGCCGAAGGGGCCATCACCGGCTTCACCGTCCGCGTCGACCCCGCCGCCATGGGCTGGGAGACCGAGGGCTTCATCGAGATCTACTGTCGCCACAACACCTCGCCGGACGACATCCGGCGAGGGCTGGAGCGGTACCCCGAGGTGGTGTCCGCGTCGACCGTCACCGGCGACGCGGACGCCCTCGTCCAGATCTTCGCCTCCGACATGCGGCACTTCGAGCGGGTGCTGGAGCGCATCGCGGGCGAGCCCTTCGTGGAGCGCACCAAGTCGGTGCTCGTACTCTCCCCGCTGCTGCGCCGCTTCACCTCGGGCGCGCCGGCGTAACCGCGCCCGCCTCGGACAGCCCTGCGCCCCGGCACACCCGTGCCGGGGCGCAGCCGCGTCTGCGCGGACGCGCACGCCGGGCAGGGCCCGGCCGGACGTGCACGCCGGGCCGGGCGCGGGGTCCGGGCGCGGGCGGTCTACGCCGTCGAGCGGGCCGCAGCGGCGTGCGCCGGGCCCCACAGGGCCCGGCGTTCCTCTTCGGTCAGCCCGCCCCACACGCCGAACGGCTCACGGGTCCGCAGCGCGTGCTCCAGGCACGCGGCGCGCACCGGGCACACCGCACAGATCCGCTTGGCGGCCTCGTCGCGGTACTCCCGCTGCTCGCCCCGCTCACCGGCCGGATGGTAGAAGCGGCCGGGGCCCAGGTTCCGGCAGGCCGCCCGCAGCTGCCACTGCCAGTGGTGGTGCGCGGCGCCGGGCAGCCGGGAGACGTCGGTCATGGCAGATCCTTTCGGGTTCCTTTCGGGGGATGCCCTCGCGTCTGACCGCTCAGCGCCCCGTGAAACCTGCCGCCGCCCCGGCTGCGCGCCGCCGCCCTCCGTCAGACCGGGTCGCCCGGGGTGCGCACCCCGATGAAGAACGGCCGGCGCCGCAGCGTGAACCCCATCGACTCGTAGAGCGCGACGGCCCCGGTGTTGTCCGCCGCCGCGTGCAGGAACGGGCGCTCGCCGCGCTCCCGGATCCCCGCGGCCACCGCCCGGATCAGCCGGCCCGCGAGCCCCTTGCCCCGGTGCTCCGGGTGCGTGCACACCGCGCTGATCTCCGACCAGCCCGGCGGCCGCATCCGTTCCCCCGCCATCGCGACGAGCCGGCCCTCGTGCCGGATCCCGAGGTACGTGCCCAGCTCGACGGTGCGCGGCAGGAACGGCCCCGGCTTCGTGAGGTCGACCAGCTCCCGCATCTCCGGTACGTCGGCAGGCCCCAGCAGGACCGCTTCGGGCGCGGCATCGGCCCGTACCGCCCCTCCGTCCAGTTGCACGCCCGGTATCGAGGCCTCCGTCGTCCACCCCGCGGGCGGGGTCGGCAGCCCCGTGACCCAGACGGTGGCGCCCGGACCGGCCAGCGCGGCCAGATCCGCCCATGCGCGCGGGTCGTCCGGGTCCGCGAGCGCGGCGAACGGCGAGGCCTCGGCAACGTACCGGGCGGCCAGGCCCGCGGGCCCGGTCTCGGCGAAGGCGCGGCTCGTACCGCTCAGAGCGGCCCAGACCGGATTGTCGAGCACGTCGAATGCGTGGACCGGAGCGGCCGTGTCGGTGTCGGACGACATGGGGTGGGGAACTCCTTCCCTCGGGAGCGGCCGCAGGACCGTCCACCACCTTCTTGACGGCCCCGCGCACCGCCACGAGACTGCTGGTGACGACGGTCACGAGAGTCAGCGTCCGTCGCGGGCGCATTTATGCCCCAGGGGCGGGACGGAGCCGGTGGAGATGGCCAGGACGGCGGTCGCGGAGGCACGCATCCTCCGCCGCTGGTGGCTGACCCGGCGCCTGCACATCGACCTCCTGCGCGTCTGCAGCGCATTCCGTCCGGACGCCTGACCCTCCCGTACGCCGCGCACGGCTCGCACCGCCCCCAGGGCCGTGCCGGGCCGCTTCCGCCGCGCCACGCCGCCCACGCGCCGCCGTGTGCGCCGCCCGCGCCGCGTACGCCAGCCCGCACGGCCCCCGTGACCCGGCGCGCGCCACGCCGCCGGGACGTCCGCCACGCCCTCGCGCCCGCTCCAGGAGAGTCATGCTTCACATGGTCCCGCCCCGTACCGGTCCGGCCCCCGTCCTGCGCGGCCGCATCGGCGCCGGCTTCTCCCCCGTGCCGCACCGCTACCGCCTCTACCTCTCCGCCGCCTGTCCGCGCTCCCTGCGCGTCTCGGCCGCCCTCGCCGAGCTGGGCCTGGAGGACACGGTGGCCACCACACTGCTCGGTACGCCCGCCTCGTACACCGCACTGCGGCTGGCCTACGAAGCCACCGGACACCACTACGACGGCACGCTGGCCGTCCCCGCCCTGTGCGACACCTGGAGCGGCCGCATCATCGGCAACCACACGGGCGATATCCTCGATGACCTGCGACGACTGCGCGCCCACCCGGCCTTCCGCGCCGACACGTAACCTCCGGCCACAGGGGAATCGACGGACCCCGCGCAACGAATCTCCGCCCATGGCGGGAAACGCGCAACGAATCGATGAGCGGAGCGCAACGGTCACGGCTTGTCCGGGTTGAACGCGCGAACGTACCTTCAAGGGGAACCCCACCCCTCCTGTCACAGAGGTACGCCCATGCCCCCGCTGCGCACCGCACTCCTCCAGAGCTCCGGACGGCTCGGCGACACCGCCGAGAACCTGAAGGCGCTCGACGAGGCCGCGGAGCGTGCCGCACAGGCGGGTGCCGGGCTCCTCGTGACCTCGGAGATGTTCCTGACCGGCTACGCGCTGGAGGTCCGGGACATCGCCGCCCTCGCGGAGGCCGCCGACGGCATGTCGGCCCGCGCCATCGGCGAGATCGCCCGCCGCCACGGGGTCGCCGTCCTGTACGGCTACCCGGAGCGCGAGGGCGACACGGTCTACAACGCGGCCCAGCTCATCGCCGCGGACGGGACGCGGCTGGCCAACTACCGCAAGACGCACCTGTTCGGCTGCTTCGAGCAGGAGGCCTTCACCCCCGGCGACACCCCCGTCGTCCAGGCGGACCTGAACGGCCTCCGCATCGGCATCATGATCTGCTACGACGTGGAGTTCCCGGAGAACGTCCGGGCCCACGCACTGGCCGGCACCGACCTCCTCCTGGTGCCGACGGCGCAGATGCACCCGTTCCAGTTCGTCGCCGAACAGCTCGTCCCCGTACGGGCCTTCGAGAACCAGATGTACATCGCGTACGTCAACCGCACCGGCCCGGAAGGCGAGTTCGAGTTCGTCGGACTCAGCTGCCTGGCGAGCCCCGACGGGGTCACCCGGACCCGGGCCGGCCGCGGCGAGGAGCTGGTGATCGGCGAGGCCGATCCCGAGCTGCTGAGCGCGTCGCGCGAGACCAACCCGTACCTGCGCGACCGCCGCCCCGGGCTCTACGCCTCCCTCGTCTGAGTCCGAGCCGAACCCGCCGGCGCCCTCCCCCCTGCCCCACCCCCGCAAGGAGCCGTACCCCATGACGTCAACGGTGCCCACCACCGCCGTCCCGCACAGCGACGGACAGCCGCCGATCACCATGTTCGGCCCGGACTTCCCGTACGCGTACGACGACTTCCTCGCCCACCCGGCGGGCCTGGGCCAGATACCGGCGACCGAGCACGGCACCGAGGTCGCCGTCATCGGCGGCGGTCTCTCCGGCATCATCTCCGCGTACGAGCTGATGAAGATGGGCCTCAAGCCCGTCGTCTACGAGGCGGACCAGATCGGCGGCCGGCTGCGCACGGTGGGCTTCGAGGGCGCCGGCACCGAGGGACTGACCGCGGAGATGGGCGCGATGCGCTTCCCGCCGTCCTCGACCGCCCTCCAGCACTACATCGACCTGGTGGGTCTGGTCACCGAGCCGTTCCCGAACCCGCTCGCCGAGTCCACCCCCTCCACGGTCGTCGACCTCAAGGGCGAGACGCACTACGCCGAGACCATCGCGGACCTCCCGCAGATCTACCGCGACGTCGCCGACGCGTGGAACGCGTGCCTCGACGAGGGCGCCGACTTCTCCGACATGAACCAGGCGATGCGCGAGCGGGACGTCCCGCGCATCCGCGAGATCTGGGCGAAGCTCGTCGAGAAGCTCGACGACGAGACCTTCTACGGGTTCCTCTGCAAGTCCGAGGCCTTCCAGTCCTTCCGCAAGCGGGAGATCTTCGGCCAGGTCGGCTTCGGCACCGGCGGCTGGGACACCGACTTCCCGAACTCCATCCTGGAGATCCTGCGCGTCGTCTACACCGAGGCGGACGACCACCACCGCGGCATCGTCGGCGGCTCGCAGCAGCTGCCGGTGCGCCTGTGGGAGCGCGAGCCCGAGAAGATCGTCCACTGGGCCCAGGGCACCTCGCTGTCCTCCCTGCACGAGGGCACCCCGCGCCCGGCGGTGACCCGCCTGCACCGCACGGCCGGCAACCGCATCACGGTCACCGACTCCTCCGGCGACATCCGCACGTACCGCGCGGCGATCTTCACCGCGCAGTCCTGGATGCTGCTGTCCAAGATCGAGTGCGACGACTCGCTGTTCCCGATCGACCACTGGACGGCGATGGAGCGCACCCACTACATGGAGAGCTCGAAGCTCTTCATCCCGGTGGACCGGCCGTTCTGGCTGGACAAGGCCGTCGACGACGCCGGGAACCCGACGGGCCGCGACGTCATGTCGATGACCCTCACGGACCGCATGACCCGCGGCACCTACCTCCTCGACAACGGCCCGGACCAGCCGGCCGTCATCTGCCTCTCGTACACCTGGTGCGACGACAGCCTGAAGTGGCTGCCGCTGTCCGCGAACGAGCGGATGGAGGTCATGCTGAAGTCCCTCGGCGAGATCTACCCGAAGGTCGACATCCGCCGCCACATCATCGGTAACCCGGTGACCGTGTCGTGGGAGAACGAGCCCTACTTCATGGGCGCGTTCAAGGCCAACCTGCCGGGCCACTACCGCTACCAGCGGCGCCTGTTCACCCACTTCATGCAGGACCGCCTCCCCCAGGACAAGCGCGGCATCTTCCTCGCCGGCGACGACATCTCCTGGACGGCGGGCTGGGCCGAGGGCGCGGTCCAGACGGCGCTGAACGCCGTCTGGGGCGTCATGCACCACCTCGGCGGCTCCACGGACTCCACCAACCCCGGCCCGGGCGACGTCTACGACGAGATCGCCCCGGTCGAACTGCCGGAGGACTGACCTCCCCCGGCATCCGCCGCAGGCGCCACCACCCCGGTCCCTCCGGCCCCGTGACCACGGGCCGCCCCCGCGTACACAGCGCGGCGGCGGCCCGTTCTCATGCCCGGCGCCGCCAGACCAGCTTCCACCGCTCCGCACGGGCGGCCAGCACGGCGTCCTCCCGCCCCGTGGGCCGGGAACCGAGGCCGACGCCGCACCCGGCGCAGAGGCGCTCGACGGAGTGTCCGGTACGCCACCGGGTGGTGCCCCGGTCCTCGGCACAGACGGGACAGGCCTGCGGGGGCCACGGACCGGCCGACCGTGCGATGAGCGCCGCCGCGGCCGGCAGCGGCAGGTCCGGGTGGGACTCCGGGTCGGGGCAGTACAGGAGCCGCCACGGCTCCGGCGGGACGGGCACGCGGACACCGGCGGCCTTCTGGGCCCGGCGGAGTTCCTGCCAGGGCAGGAACTCGGCGAGCCACACCCGGCGGGCACCGTACAGCTCCTCCACCGCCCGTACCAGCGACTGCGGGTCCCGCTCCAGGTCCGGGGGGATCCCCGCGCTGCGGCACAGGTGGTGGTACGTCGCGCGGAAGCCGTACGGGGCGAACTCCGTGATGCACGTGCGCAGCGCGGCGAACCGCTGCCTCGGGGTGCGGGCCGTGTCGTGCACCCGGCGCCGGTGCGTGGAGAAGCTGGTCACCCGCCGACCCTATGCCCGCTCGCCGCGCCGGAGCCGGGCTCAGGACGCCGGGCTCAGGAGGCGGGGGTCAGGAGGCAGCGCCCGACCAGGCCGACGCCCGCGTCCAGGGAATCCGTGAACTCCTCCGCCAGGTCGGGGGAGCAGCGCAGGGTCCACAGCAGGCGGGCCGCCGACCAGGCGGCGTCCCGGGCCCGGTCCAGGCTCCACGAACCGAGCAGGTGCGTCAGCGGGTCGGCGACCTCCAGCAGGTCCGGGCCCGGCATCAGGTCCTCCCGGATGTGCTCCTCCAGGGAGACCAGTGTGTCGCCGACCTGGTCGAAGTCCGCTTCCAGGGCCCGCGGTTCGCAGTCCAGGGCCCGGCAGGTGGCCACCACCGCCAGCGCGAGGTCGTGCCCGATGTGGGCGTTGATCCCGGCCAGCGCGTGCTGGAGCGGCCGGACACCGGGGTGACGGCGGTACTGGAGCAGCGGTCGCCAGCACGCCGGGGCCCGGTCGGCCTCCACCGCCCTCAGGTACCGCTCCGCGAACAGCACGCTCAGCGTCTCCGCCCGCCGCGGCGCCGGGAACTCGCCGTGGGAGATGCGTGCGTACAGCGTCTCCGTCACCGTCAGGTACACCCGGTTGAAGACGGCGACACCGTCCTGTGCGGGGAGTCGCTCGTCCAGGGCGCGCATCCGCGCGAGCACCGCTTCCATGGGAGGCAGGTTCCCAGCCGGCGGCGCGGATGCGGGTAACTTGGCCGTGTGCTTCGCCGGTTCGGGCGAACCCGGCTCCGGAACGCGTGTCCCGGGCGCCCGGTCCGTCGCCCGGGTCGTACGCCGAGGTGCCCGAGCCGGGCAGCGGCTGCTGCGTCTTCAGGTGCGCGGGCGCCAGGTGCCGCAGCGCGTGTCTCCGTGCAGGGTCCAGCGCACGCCGAGGCCCATGGTCCACCACTTCCGTCGAGCCGATCGGTCAGCCATCCGGGCCGCCCGGCGGCCGGCGCATATTACGGGCGGATACCGGCCGGTTCGTCCCGGTCTGCGGGAGCGGAGCCCGCGGCCACCGGCTTCTGCCGCAGTACGGCGGCCCCCGCGACGAGGGCGAACGCGAGCAGGGTGACCAGCCCGAAGGACATCACGAGCGAGGTCGCGTCCGCCACCGCGCCGATCGCCGACGGCGCGATCAGCCCCGAGGTGTACGTGATCGTCGCGACGCCCGCGATGGCCTGCGCCGGGGCCGGCCCGCTGCGTCCGGCGGCCGCGAAGGCCAGCGGGACCACCACCGCGATGCCGAGCCCGATCAGTCCGAAGCCCGCCAGCGCCGCGGCCGGCTGGCGGACCGTCACCACGAGCAGCCCTCCCGCGGTGGCCAGCACCCCGCCCGCCCGGACCGTGCGCACCGCCCCGAACCGGTCCACGGCGCGGTCCCCGGCGAGCCGGGCGACGGCCATGGTGAGTGCGAAGGCGGTGGTGGAGGCGGCTGCGAGACCGGCGTCCGTGTCGAGGACGTCGCGCAGGTAGACCGCGGACCAGTCCAGGCTCGCGCCCTCCGCGAAGACCGCGCAGAATCCGATCGCACCGATCAGCAGCGTGGACTTCGGGGGCAGCGCGAAGTGCGGCGGGGCCTGCTCCTCCGCGTCGCTGCGCAGGTCCAGCACGCCCCGTACGGCGATCAGCCCGGCGGCGGTCAGGGAGAGCGCGGCCGTGAGGTGGTGCAGCCGCGCGTCGGCCCCGGCGTGCGCGGCCACCGTACCGGCGGCCGAGCCGAGGAGGGCGCCCACGCTCCACATGCCGTGCAGCGAGGACATGATCGAGCGGCCGAGCCGGTCCTCGGTCTCCACGCCCAGCGCGTTCATCGCCACGTCCGACATCCCGGCGGTCGCTCCGTAGACGAGGAGGGCGAGGCACAGGGTGGCCAGGTTCGGGGCGAGGCTCGGCAGGATCAGGGACAGGGTCCACAGCGCCAGCAGCCCGCGCAGCGCGGCGCGGGCCCCGAAGCGGTGGTTGATCCGGCCGGCCAGCGGCATCGCGAGCGCCGCGCCCAGGGCGGGGAAGGCGAGGGCGAGGCCCAGGGTGCCCGCGCCGAGCCCGGCGTGCTCCTGGATCCAGGGAATGCGGGTGGCGAAGGAGCCGGTGACGGCCCCGTGGACGCAGAAGACGGCGGCGATCGCGAAGCGGGCACGGCGAAGACGTGCCGGGCTGAAGAGTGTTTCCCCGGTCATGGGCATTAAACTATCAGGGACCCTGCCTGATAGTTAATGCCGTGGAGCTACCTAAGATGGGCGCCGTGACTCCTGCCAAGGCCCCTGCCCCCGCTGTTCCGTCGCCCGCTTCGCCGAGCACGGCCCGGGCCATCAACGACCGGCTCGCCCTGCGACTCCTGCAGGAGGAGGGCCCGCTGACCGCCACGCAGCTCAAGGCGATGACCGGCCTGTCCCGTCCCTCGGTCGCCGATCTCGTCGAGCGGCTGACCGGTGCCGGGCTGATCGAGGTCGTCGGGGAATCGGGCGAACAGCGCCGCGGCCCCAATGCCCGGCTGTACGGGATCGTCGCCCGCCGCGCGTACCTGGCGGCCCTCGACGTGCGGACGGACAGCGCGACCGCGGTGGTCGCCGACCTGCTCGGCCGCCCGCTGGCCCGGGCCGCACTCCCGGTGGACGCGGTCGACGAGGCCGTGGCCCTGCTGGAGGAACTCGCACGGGAGGCCGGCGCGGACCGGCTGCACACGGTGGTGGTCGGCGCCCCTGGCCTGGTGACCCCGGCCGGCGGAGAGCTGCGCAGCACCGCCGGGCTGCCGTCCTGGCACCGGGAACTGGTCGAGGCCCTCCAGCAGCGGCTGCCGGCGACGGTGGTCGTGGAGAACGAGACCAACCTCGCGGCCCTCGCCGAACAGCGGGTCGGCGCCGCGCAGGACCTCGACTCCTTCGTGCTGCTGTGGCTCGGCGCGGGCGTCGGCGCGGCGGTGGTCCTGGACGGCCGGCTGCGCCGCGGGGCCTCCGGCGGCGCGGGCGAGATCGGCTTCCTCCCGGTGCCGGGCACGGGCCGGCTGCCCTCCGCCACGGACTGCGGGGGCGGGTTCCACGCACTGGCCGGCCGGGAGGCGGTGGCCGCGCTCGCGCGGGAGCACGGCTACGCCGGGCCGGTGGAGGACGCGGTGGCGGGCGCCGCGGGCGAGGCCTTCCTCGGGGCCCTGGCGCAGCGGCTCGCCCTGGGCGCGGCGGCCGTCGCGGCGGTCCTGGACCCGGGGTGCCTGGTCCTCGCGGGCGGGCTCGGCCGCGCGGGGGGCGCCGGCCTGGCGGCCGCGGTCGCCGACCGGCTGTCCGTGCTGACCCCGGTGCCGATGGAGGTCCGCGCCACCACCCTCGGCGACCAGGCGGTCCTCACGGGCGCCCGCCTGGCCGCCCGCGAAGCCGCCCAGTCGGACCTCTTCGCTCCCTGAGCCGCACCGGGCCGGCCTATTGGTCGTCGAAGCCCTTGTCGTCGTGCAGCCTCCGCCAGATGCGGGTGCGGTGCAGTACGTAGAGCGCGCCGGCCAGGAAGACCACCTGCAGGCCCACGGCGAGCAGCCAGAAGACGGCCTTGCTCTCCATCTCGTCCGTCAGGTAGGCGAAGTTCATGCCGAAGAACCCCGTCAGGAAGCTCAGCGGCAGAAAGATCGTCGACACGATCGCCAGCCGGTTGATCACGCCGTTCTGCTCGCCGGACACCAGGGAGGAGTAGGTGACGAAGCCCCGGCGGGCGGCCTCCTGGAGTGCCTCGATGTCCATGAGCACCAGCCTCGACGTGCGCTGGTACTCACGGGCGAGCCGCTGGCGCTCCTGCGGGAAATTGGGGTTCAGCACTCTGCGCGTGATGGCCTCCTCCGCCGCTTGGTGGTAGGGGAGGTACGTGTGGTGCAGGAGGGCCGCGGTCCGGCGCAGCCGCGCCAGGCGGTAGAGCTGCTCGGGCGCCCGCTGCCGGAACATTTCGTCCTCCAGGTCCTCCACCTCCAGAAGGGCCTGGAGGGCGGAGCGCCGGTAGGTCTCCAGGGCCTCGCCCAGCAGCAGGAACAGCGTGGCCACGGCGTCGGGGGGCCTTTCGCGCGGGAAGCGGGCGGTGAGGCCCTTCACCAGCCCGGCCGGTCCCCGGTGCACCGTGAGCAGGTACCGCTCGGTGGCCACGACGTGGAGGTGGATGACCTGATCCGCCTCGATCGCGGGGATGACGAACGCGGCACTGCCGTAGCCGAGGAACTCGGCGCGGGTGGCCTCTCCCTCCCGGCCGAGCCACTCCAGGTCCTCGGCCTCCAGGCCGAGGACGTGGGCGACCGGCTGTTCGCCGGGCGGGGCCTCCTCGGGCAGCTCCGCGTCCACGTAGAGGAAGCGGGCTTCCGAAAGACGCTCACGGGCCTCCGACACCGGCGTGCGCCGCACCGTTCCCTCCGGCATGGACGCCACCGAAATGATCATCGCCCCTCACTGTGGATCACGCCGCGGGTCATCTGTGACGGTATCTATCGGATTGTCCCTCATGAGGTTCGCGCAAGCGCACCGAAGACTCCACGTGGCGGCCGCCATCCCCGGCAGGCCCCGGCCCCGGCTCAGCCCCTGACCTGCGCGGCCTTTGCGCCGCGAGCCGTCAGGAAGTCGGCGAAGGTGACCTGGCCGACCGCGTGGGACGGGGCCAGGTTGCCGCCGCGGCGGAAGGCCGCGTATGCCTTGCCCGCCAAGGGCAGCGCGAACACCCGGCGCCGCCGCCCCGTCGCCGCCAGGTACGCCCGGCCCAGCTCCACCAGCGTGTGGATCTCCGGGCCGCCCATGTCCGCGACCCGGCCCGCCGGGGCCGGTACGGCGAGTTCCGCCATCCGGTCGGCGACCTCCTCCACGGCGATCGGCTGCACCCGGACCCCCTTCGGCAGCGGCAGCGGCACCACCGGCACCTTCGCCAGCGCGTCCACCGTCATCGCCACCAGGTCGTGGAACTGCGTCGTCCGCAGGATCGTCACGCCCAGCCCCGACTCCTCCAGCATCCGCTCGACCTTGTGCTTCACCGTGTAGTAGCCGAACGGGACCACATCCACCCCGACGATCGAGATGTAGACGATGTTCGTGACCGTCCCGGCCCGCCGGGCCGCCTCGATCAGGTGCCTGGCGGCCACGTCGTCGCCGCCGCGCGGGCTGCTCGCGCAGTGCACGACCACCTCCGCGCCGGCCATCGCCGTGTCCAGCCCGCTGCCGTCCCGCAGATCGACCGGGTGGTCCTGCGCGTGCCGGCTGAGGACCCGCACGTCGTGGCCCGCCGCCCGCAGCCGGGTGACGACCAGCGCGCCGAGGTTTCCGGTGCCTCCGGTGACGAGGATGGTGCCCATGGTGTCCGTTCCTTCCCTGAAGGGGTGCGTTCACCAGCTGGGACCGGACAGCCCTCAGGAATGTGACAGCTGCCGCTGGAGGAATTCCAGCTTCTGCGGATTCACGACGCTCCGCATCCCGCTGACCAGCCCGTTCTCGAACTCCACCTGCAGGATCGCCGCCCCGCCGAAGAGCAGTGCGGGCTCGCCGTTGACCTCGGCGGAGGAGACCGGCAGGCCGCTCGCGAACTTGTGCAGCACGCCCACCAGGAACCGCGCCACCTTGTCCCGGCCCAGGATCGGCCGCCGGGCCGCGCCCACGATCCCGCCGCCGTCCGCCACGTACCGCACGTCGGCGGTCAGCATGCTCTCCAGCCGGGCCACGTCGCCGTCGCGCGCCGCGGTCAGGAAGGTCTCCACCAGGGTCTGCCACTGCGCCGGATCTGGCTCGAAGCGGGGGCGCGGCGCGGCCGCCCGGTCCGCCGCGACCCGCCCCGCGGCCCGCCGGTAGATCTGCCGGCAGTTGGCCTCGGTCACGTCGAGCAGCCCGGCGATCTCCCGGTGGCCGTACGCGAAGGCCTCGCGCAGCACGTACACCGCCCGCTCCACCGGTGTCAGCTGCTCCAGCAGCACCAGCAGGGCCACGGAGACGCTGTCCCGCTGCTCGGCCGACTCCAGCGGGCCGAGCGCTCCGCCCCCGGTGAGGACCGGCTCCGGGAGCCAGGGGCCGACGTACTCCTCCCGCCGGACCCGCGCCGAGGTGAGGCGGGTCAGGCACAGGTGGGTGACGACCTTGGCGAGCCAGGCCCCGGGGTGCTCGATCCCGTCGCGCTCGGCGGAGTTCCAGCGCAGCCAGGCGTCCTGGACGGTGTCCTCGGCCTCGGCGGCGGAGCCGAGCATGCGGTAGGCGATGCCGAACATCCGGGGCCGGTGCTCTTCGAAGTCCGCGGCGGCCGCGGCGTCCTGTGTGATCACCGCAGCAGCCTACGAGGGGACCCGCGGCGGCATGCGCGAGGACCCGGTGGCCGCCGGGCCACCGGGTCCTCGCGTTCCTTCACCCGCGGACCCCCGGGGGTGTCAGCAGGCGCCCTGGTCCCGCCAGACGCCCCAGTCGCCGGTGGTGCCGGGCTCTTCGTTCTGCGTCCACCACTGCGCCTTCCAGTTGTGGCCCTTGTGCGAGACGACGCTGCCGCTGTTGTAGACCGTGCCGGCGACGTACGCCGGGTTCGGGCAGGTCCCGCCCGGCGGCGTGGTCGGCGGGGTGGTCGGGGGAGTGGCCGGCGGGGTCGTGGGCGGGGTGGCCGGGGGCTGGGTGGCGCCCGGCTCCACCAGCGTCGTGCCGCGTGCCAGGTCGCCGGCGAGGGCGTAGGCGGTGCCGGAGATGTTCACCGTCCAGTTGGAGGGCGTGGAGACCGGCAGGTAGTAGTTGAACGCCAGGTCCACCGAGGCGCCGGGGGCCAGCGTCTGCCACGCCGGGAGTTTCAGCGAGACCCGCTGGAAGTCGCCCTTCAGGCCGCCGGCGTTGGTGCCGCTGTGGCCGGTGCTGATCACCTTGGTGCCGAAGCCGGACTGGTCGGAGGCGTTGGCCGGGGCTGAGGTCCCGTAGTCGAACCGGAACTCGGTGCCGCCGGGCAGCGTGCTCTTCGTGTTGTTGGTGATCTTGAGCTTCGGGGTGATCGGGTAGTTGGAGTCGCCCAGCTTGAACTCGGTGAACTCCGTCTTGATGTCCACGGCCTGGGTCGGCAGCGCGCTGCCCGCCGTCTTCGCGCCGTACGGGGAGGCCGCCTTGAACTTGTCGTACATCAGGGAGGTGAGCGTGTCGCCCATCTCGTACTGGCCCTTGGCGGCGTTGTACCCGTAGTCGCCCGCCAGCTCCCAGACCATCGTGCCGCCGATGCCCTTGTTCACCACGTAGTCGGCCTTGGCGGCGACGGACTGCTCGTCCTCCGTCGACAGGAAGACCTTCTTCTGCGCGTTCCACAGCCACGGCGCCACCAGGGCGGAGTCGTACTTGCGGGCGTAGGTGCCGGTCAGGGTGGTGTTCGCGGGGAAGCCGTACCTGGTGGCGTAGTCGCCGACGACGCCCTTCTCCAGGTTCTTGGCGTGCCACATGGGGTTGGAGCCCGCCGGGGACTCGACCCCGTTGGTGTCCAGGTCGTGCCACAGGTTGTCGATGCCGACCGCGCCGTCGCCGCACTTGGCCAGACCCGCGCCGGCCGGGCAGGTGGTCGCCGGGGCCTTGCCCCACAGGCCGTCCGTGCCGCCCTGCACGTTCTTGAAGCCGCGGGTGTAGTACGGCAGGCCCATGTTGATGCGGCCCGCCGGCATGGAGCCGCGGAAGTAGTGGTAGGCCCAGTCGGAGTTCAGGTAGCCGATGCCGCCGTACTGGGAGGTGGAGTAGACGCCCGCGGCGGCGAGTTCGCCGTCCTTGCCGTCGTCGAAGAGCGAGGCGTTCGGCCCGACGTACTCGTTCCAGGCGCCGTGCAGGTCGTAGGACATGATGTTGACGTAGTCCAGGTACTTCTGCATCTGGAACGTCTCCATGCCCCGCAGCAGGTAGCCGGAGGAGGGGGCGGCGACGGAGAGCAGGTAGTGCTTGCCGTCGGCGGCGCCGGCGCGGTCGAGCTTCTCGCGCAGCGACTTCATCAGCGCGGCGTAGCCCTGGACCAGTCCGGCCCGGCGGGCGTTGGAGAGCTGCCAGTCCAGCGGGTTGCCGGCGTCCTTCATGGTGGTCGGGTACTCGTAGTCGATGTCGACTCCGTTGAACCCGTACGTGCGGATGAACTCGACCGAGGAGTCCGCGAAGGTGTCGATGCCGGCCTGGTTGACCGACCCGTCGGCGTTGGTCGCCATCGAGTAGAAGCCGCCGGAGGCGACGCGGTTGCCGTCGTCGCCGAAGTAGCCGCCGGTCTCGGCCCAGCCGCCGACCGAGATCAGCGTCTTCACGTTCGGGTACTGCTTCTTGAATTTGTTCAACAGGTTGAAGTGGCCCTTGTAGGGCAGGGCCGGGTCCATCTCGGCGCCCGGGACCCCCGGCCAGGTCATCCCGGTGGCGGCGTTGTTCGCGTTGTCCGCGCCGACCGAGATCCTGTTGTCGCCGCCGACGTGGGCGAAGGCGTAGTTCAGGTGGGTGACCTTGGACCACGGGACGTTGTCGGCGAGGTAGGCGGGGGTGCCGTCCTTGCCGGTCCGCCAGCCGGTGAAATATCCGATGACGCGGCGCCGGTGGTCGGGGCCCATCTTCTCGCGGCCCTCGGAGTCGTAGACCGAGCAGTACGGGACGTCGACGCCGGCCGTTCTGTAGAGCCCGTCCGGGCGACAGCCTTCGTTGTCGGCGGCATGGGAGACGCCCGCCGAGAGGCCGCCCGCCAGCAGTCCGGCGATCGCTGCGCCGGATGCCAGGAGCATCGCTCTCGTACGTGTGGGGGACAGCATGGAGCCTCCTGGGGAGGGGAGGACGGCAGGACACGAAAGGACACAACAGGCGGAGAAGTGGTGCGTGTTGGCCCGTGACGTGCGCACATCTGACGGGCTGTCTCCCGGGGAGGACGAAGGGAACGTTAAGAGGACTAGACCACCTCGTCAATAGGTCTGGACCAACCTCGGGCATACGTGACGGACTCCCGCGGAATCCCCATCCTGTGACCCAGGCCACAGCCCCTCACTCGCATGGCCGCCGATCACCCGTGGCAAACTGGCAGCAGTACCAGTAAGCAGCGCACTCCGGGGTCGGTGTAATTCCGAACCGGCGGTATAGTCCGCGACCCGTCCGCAGCCAGCGGCCGGTTGACCAGGTGAAATTCCTGGACCGACGGTGAAAGTCCGGATGGGAGGCAGTGCGCGGCGGGCCAGTCACCGGTACGCCGCCGTCGGCGGTTCATCGGCGCATCCCCTGCGGATGCGGCCGGACGGACCGTTTTTTCGGCCTCGGCGTCACCGCGTGTGCTGTACCGCTTCATCTGTCGTATCCCGACAGGCCCCGGAGTCCGTGCCCGATCGAGGCAGGAGGACCCGGTGGCGAACCACGCCGCGAACGCACCGCACGACGCCGACGCGCAGGCCATGCGCCGCGCCGTCGAGCTCGCCGCCCGCGGCCTCGGCTCCACCAGCCCCAACCCGGTCGTCGGCTGCGTCATCACCGACGCCGCGGGCGCCGTCGTCGGCGAGGGCTGGCACGAGCGGGCCGGCGGCCCGCACGCCGAGGTCCACGCCCTGCGCGCGGCAGGCGGGGCGGCCCGGGGCGGCACCGCCTACGTCACCCTCGAACCCTGCAACCACACCGGCCGTACGGGGCCCTGCGCCCAAGCGCTCATCGCGGCCGGCATCACCCGCGTGGTCTACGCCGTCGCGGACCCGAACCCGCAGGCCAGCGGCGGTTCCGTCACCCTCCGCGCCGCCGGGGTCACGGCCGAGGGCGGGCTGCTGGAGGCCGAGGCCGCGGCCGGCAACACCGCCTGGCTCACCTCCGTACGCCTCGGCCGCCCCCACGTGACCTGGAAGTACGCGGCCACCCTCGACGGCCGCAGCGCCGCCGCGGACGGCAGCAGCCGCTGGATCACCTGCCCGGAGTCCCGCGCCGACGTCCACCGGCTGCGCGCCGAGGCCGACGCCGTCCTCGTGGGTGGCGGCACCCTGCGCGCCGACGACCCGCACCTGGCCGTACGGGGCATCGAGGGTGCCACCCAGCCGCTGCGCGTCGCCCTGGACACCCGCGCCGCCCTCCTGCCCACCGCCCGCATCCTCGACGACGCGGCGCCCACCCTGCTCGTCGTCGGCGAGCACGCCGACACCCGGCACCTGCCGGGAGTCGAGCTGCTCCGGCTGCCCCTGCACGACGGCCGCGTCGCCGTCCACGACCTGCTCGCGCAGCTGCACGCCCGCGGCGTGCGCTCCGTCTTCCTGGAAGGCGGCCCCACCCTCGCGGGCGCCTTCCTCGAAGCCGGCGCCGTCGACCGCGTCGTCGGCTACCTCGCCCCGGCCCTGCTGGGGGCCGGCCCCGCCGCCCTCGCCGGCGCCGGCATCACGAACATCGCCCACGCGGTGCGCCTCGACATCACCGAGGCCGTCCGTGTCGGCACCGATCTCCGCATCACCGCAGCACCCGAAGCCGTCTCCGCCACCGCCCCCAAGGAGCACTGAGTGTTCACCGGAATCGTCGAAGAACTGGGCGAGGTCACCGCCGTCGAGCAGCTCGCGGAGGCCTCCCGCTTCCGCCTGCGGGGCCCCGTCGTCACCGAGGGCGCCAAGCACGGCGACTCCATCGCCGTCAACGGCGTCTGCCTCACCGTCGTCGAGACCGCAGACGGCGAGTTCACCGCCGACGTCATGCAGGAGACCCTCAACCGCTCCAGCCTCGGCGCCCTCCACCAGGGCTCCCGGGTCAACCTGGAGCGCCCGATGGCCCTCGGCGGACGTCTCGGCGGACACCTGGTCCAGGGCCACGTGGACGGCACCGGCGAGATCCTCTCCCGCACGCCCTCCGAGCACTGGGAGATCGTCAAGGTCGCGCTCCCGGAGCACCTTTCGAGGTACGTCGTGGAGAAGGGCTCCATCACCGTGGACGGCGTCAGCCTCACCGTGGTCGAGGCCGCCGCCGACTACTTCACCATCAGCCTCATCCCCACCACCCTCGCGCTGACCACGCTCGGCATCAAGAAGCCGGGCGACCCGGTCAACCTTGAGGTCGACGTGCTCGCCAAGTACGTCGAGCGCCTGCTGGCCGCCGGCGTGAACCCCCTGACCGCGACCTCCGACGAAGGCAAGGAGAGCGACCGGTGAGCGCCCTGACCTGGCTCAACGCGGAGGCCTTCACGGTCTTCGGGCAGAAGGTCATCTGGTCCGACATGATCGGCAACCTGATGGGCCTGGCGGCCCTCGCCCTCGGCTGGCGCCGCTCCATATGGACCTGGCCCGCCCAGCTCCTCTCCGGCCTGATCCTCATAGCCGCCTACGCCTCCGCCCACCTCACCGGCGGTGTCGGCAAGCAGCTCCTCGTCATCGGTGTGGCCGCATGGGGCTGGCGCGCCTGGCAGCGCGGCCGGCAGCAGGCCCAGGACGGCACCCTCGCGGTGCGTACCGCCACCTGGACCGAGCGCGGACTGCTCCTCGCCGGGGCGGCCCTCGGCACCCTCGCCGTCGGCGGCCTGTTCACGCTCTTCCCGAACCTGTCGTGGAGCCCGTGGGCCGACGCCTACATCTTCGTCGGCACGATCGTCGCGATGGTCGCCCAGGCACGCGGCCTGGTCGAGTTCTGGCTCGCCTGGCTCCTCGTCGACCTGGTCGGCGTCCCGCTCGCCTTCACCAACGGACTGGCCTTCTCCGGCCTCGTCTACGTCGTCTACTTCGCGCTCGTCCTGTGGGGCGCCCACGACTGGTACCAGCGCTCGCGCACCACCCCCGCCACGGCCCTGGAAGGAGCAACGGCATGACCACCCTCAAGCCCGTGCCCGACATCGACGCCATCCTCGACACCGCCTTCCGGCTCGACCCCGTCGAGCAGGCCATCCGCGACATCGCGGCCGGCCGCCCGGTCGTCGTCGTCGACGACGAGGACCGCGAGAACGAGGGCGACCTCGTCATCGCCGCCGAGAAGGCCACCCCCGAGATCGTCGCGTTCATGATGAGCGAGTGCCGCGGCCTGATCTGCGCCCCCATGGAGGGCCCCGAGCTGGAGCGGCTGGAGCTGCCCCAGATGGTCCAGAACAACACCGAGTCGATGAAGACCGCCTTCACCGTCTCCGTCGACGCGAGCGCCGCCCACGGCGTCTCCACCGGCATCTCGGCCGCCGACCGCTCCACGACCCTGCGGATGCTCGCCGACGGCGTCTGCGGGCCCTCGGACTTCGTGCGCCCCGGCCACGTCTTCCCGCTGCGCGCCAAGCCCGGCGGCGTCCTGGTCCGCAACGGCCACACCGAGGCCGCAGTCGACCTCGCCCGCCTCGCGGGCCTGCGCCCCGTCGGCGCGATCGTGGAGATCGCCGGCGAGGACGGCGTCATGCTGCGTCTTCCCGAGCTGATCCCGTTCGCCCGCAAGCACGGCCTGACGATCATCTCCATCGAGGACCTGATCGCCTACCGCCGCTCCGCCGAGCCGACCGTGCGCCGCGAGGCCGAGGTCACCCTGCCGACCGCGCACGGCGACTTCACGGCCTACGGCTACCGCTCCACCGTCGACGGAGTCGAGCACGTCGCCCTCGTCCACGGCGAGATCGGTGACGGCGCGGACATCGTGGTCCGGGTCCACTCCGAGTGCCTGACCGGCGACATCTTCCACTCCCTGCGCTGCGACTGCGGCCCCCAGCTGCACGCGTCCATGGCCCGCATCAAGGAAGAGGGCCGCGGCGTCGTCGTCTACCTGCGCGGCCACGAGGGCCGCGGCATCGGACTGGTGTCCAAGCTGCGCGCGTACGAGCTGCAGGAGCGCGGCCGCGACACCCTGGACGCCAACCTGGAGCTCGGCCTTCCGGCCGACGCCCGCGACTACGCCGCCGGCGCGCAGATCCTCGCCGACCTCGGTGTCAGGAGCGTGCGGCTGCTGACCAACAACCCCGACAAGTCCGCCGCCCTCGTACGGCACGGCATCACGGTCAACGACCGGGTGGCCATGCCGGTGGAGGCCGGGGAGCACAATCTGCGGTACCTGCGCACCAAGCGGGACCGGATGGGTCACGACCTGCCCTGGCTGGACCAGGCCGTGACCACCTCCGCCTGCGGCAACCAGTAGCCGGTAACCACGCACGACCAAGCACACACCACGAACCACACACCACGAACCACCGAGGAGCAGAGCTGTGAGCGGCAAGGGCGCACCCGAACTGAGTGTCAGGAACTGCGGAGACCTCAGGGTCGCCGTCATCGCGGCCCAGTGGCACGAGAAGGTCATGGACGGGCTCGTCGACGGCGCCCTGCGCGCCCTGCACGAGCTGGGCATCGACGAGCCCACCCTGCTCCGCGTCCCCGGCAGCTTCGAGCTGCCGGTCGTGGCGAAGGTGCTGGCCGGTCGCGGTTACGACGCCGTCGTCGCCCTCGGAGTCGTCATCCGCGGCGGCACCCCGCACTTCGACTACGTCTGCCAGGGCGTCACCCAGGGCCTGGTACAGGTGTCGATCGACACCGGAGTCCCCATCGGATTCGGCGTACTGACCTGCGACAACGACGAGCAGGCGCTGGACCGCGCCGGGCTTGAGGGGTCGAACGAGGACAAGGGGCACGAAGCGGTCATCGCCGCGGTCTCCACCGCCATGACCCTGCGGACGGTCAGCGAACCCTGGCGGTAGTCCACGGAGTGAACCCTCGCGCCGGGGCACCCGGGTGAACCCGTACTCTAAGGGCATCATGGCGAACAAAACCTTCGAAGAGCTCTTCACCGAGCTCCAGCTCAAGGCCGCCAACGGCGACCCCAGCTCCTCCCGTACCGCCGAGCTCGTCGGCAAGGGCGTCCATGCCATCGGCAAGAAGGTCGTCGAGGAGGCCGCCGAGGTCTGGATGGCCGCCGAGTACGAGGGCAAGGAAGCCGCCGCCGAGGAGATCTCCCAGCTGCTGTACCACGTCCAGGTGATGATGGTCGCGCGCGGGATCTCCCTCGACGACGTCTACGCGCACCTCTAGGCCCGAGCCCCACGCGGGTTCCGGCAGGTCCCCGCACCCACCACACCCACCGCACCACGCACTGAAGGAAGCCCCATGCTGCGCATCGCCGTCCCCAACAAGGGTTCACTCTCCGGACCGGCGTCGGCGATGCTCCATGAGGCCGGCTACCGCCAGCGCAAGGAGTCCAAGGAGCTCGTGGTCGTCGACCCCGAGAACGAGGTGGAGTTCTTCTACCTCCGCCCCAAGGACATCGCGATCTACGTCTCCTCGGGCAAGCTCGACATCGGCATCACCGGCCGTGACCTGCTGCTCGACTCCGGTGCCAGCGCGCAGGAGATCCTCCCGCTGAACTTCGGCCGCTCCACCTTCCGCTACGCCACCAGGCCCGGCACCGCGAAGGGCCCCGAGGACTTCCACGGGATGACGATCGCGACCTCGTACGAGGGAATCGTCGCCAAGCACCTCGCCGAGAAGGGCATCGACGCCTCCGTCGTGCACCTCGACGGCGCGGTCGAGACCGCCATCCAGCTCGGCGTCGCCCAGATCATCGCGGACGTCGTCGAGACCGGCACCAGCCTGCGCAACGCCGGCCTGGAGGTCATCGGCGAGCCGATCCTGACCTCCGAGGCCGTGGTCATCCGCGGCAACGGCGCCGGCGCCGACCACCCGCAGGCCCAGCAGTTCCTGCGCCGCCTCCAGGGCGTCCTGGTGGCCCGCAGCTACGTGATGATGGACTACGACTGCCGCGCCGAGCACCTGGAGCGCGCCGTCGCCCTCACCCCGGGCCTGGAGTCGCCGACCGTCTCCCCGCTGCACAACGAGGGCTGGGTCGCCGTCCGCGCGATGGTCCCCGCCAAGGAGGCGCAGCGGATCATGGACGACCTGTACGAGCTCGGCGCGCGCGCGATCCTCACCACCTCGATCCACGCCTGCCGTCTCTGACCGGCGGCGCGTCAAGACACGCACCGCGCCGCCCGATCCGTACGCCCCCTCCAGAAGGCATCACCAGCATCATGGCCGAGTCCGCCGCCAAGCCCGCCTTGCCCGCCCTGCCGGTCACGTTCCGGCCGACCCGTACGCGGGCCGTCCTGCTGGGCGTCGGGCTCGCCATGTTCGCCACCATCACGGCGATCGCCCTCCTGCTGGAGAACCTCGGCCCGGGGGAGCGGATGAGCTTCATCTTCACCGCCGTCCTGCTGACGTCCGTACTCGTCCTGCTCAGCCGCCCCAAGGTGGTCGCGGACGAGGCGGGGGTCACCGTCGTGAACCTGACCAACACCCGCCGCCTGGAGTGGGCGCAGATCCTGCGCGTCAACCTCCGCCCCGGCGACCCGTGGGTGTTCCTGGACCTCAGTGACGGAACGAGCCTGCCCGCCCTCGGCATCCAGCCCGGAGTGGCCAAGCAGCAGGCCATCGGCGACGCCCGCGCGCTGCGCGCGCTCGCCGAGGCCCGGGGAACCGGGCCGCACCACCACTGAGCCGCCCGCCGCGCGGCGTTCGAACAGACGTCGAACGCGCTCCGGGCGGGCCTTGAGCGGCTCCCGGGCGAAGCACCGGAGCCGCAGCCGACGGCTGCGTCCCATTGCGGCGGCGATCTCAGTGACTACCCTGGTGGCGGGGCACACCCGTGCGCCCTCCCACCGGCCCCGGGACCCCGAGGCCCGCGGACACCTGCAACTTGAGGAGTGACTCCCTCCAGCAATGGACGGATCGTCCGGTAGTACCCGCGCCGCCCTCCCCGCGGAGGCGGCGGCATGACCATCCCGCTACTTCTGCTCGTGGCGGCATTCGCCCTGATCCTCGCCAACGGCTTCTTCGTGGCGGCCGAGTTCGGCCTCGTCACCGTGGAACGGCCCGAGGCCGAGCGCGCCGCAGCCGACGGCGACCGCCGTGCCCGCACGGTGGTCGCGGCCCTGCGGGAGCTGTCCTTCCAGCTCTCCGGCACTCAGCTCGGCATCACCATCACCTCCCTCGTGGTCGGCATGCTCGCCGAACCGGCCCTCGCCGGACTGCTGACCGGGCCGCTCGCGGCGACCGGCCTGCCGGCGGGAGCCGTCTCCGGCATCGCCGTCTTCACCGGCATGCTGCTCGCCTCCGCCGTCCAGATGGTCGTCGGCGAACTCGTCCCGAAGAACTGGGCGGTCTCCCGGCCGCTCCAGGTCGCCCGGTTCGTGGCCGGCCCGCAGCAAGCCTTCTCCCGTGCCTTCCGGCCGGTCATCGCCGGCCTCAACGCCGTCGCCAACCGCCTCGTGCGCGCGCTCGGCGTGGAGCCGGCCGAGGAGATGGCCTCCGCCCGCACCCCCGGCGAACTGGTCTCCCTGGTCCGCCATTCGGCCCAGGCCGGTGCCCTGGAACAGGACACCGCCGACCTCTTCGTACGGACCCTCTCGCTGGGCGAGCTCACGGCCCAGCACGTCATGACCCCCCGGGTGAAGGTCAGCGCCCTGATGCACACGGCCACCGCGGCCGACGTGCTCAACCTGACCCGCGCCACCGGCCTGTCCCGGTTCCCGGTCTACCGGGAGCGCATCGACGAGGTCACCGGTGTCGTCCACCTCAAGGACGCCCTCGCCGTGCCCGAGGCCGAACGCGCCCGGACCGTCGTGGCCCGGATCTGCGTCGCCCCGCTGCTGGTGCCCGGCTCCCTGCCGGTGCAGCCGCTGCTGGAGCGGCTGCGCAGCGAGCAGCCGATGGCCGTGGTCGTCGACGAGTACGGCGGCACCGCCGGCGTGGTCACCCTGGAGGACATCGTGGAGGAACTCGTCGGTGAGGTCCGCGACGAACACGACCTCGCCGAGGACGACGGTCCCGAACTGGCCGCCGTGCCCGCCGAGGACGGCCGCCCCTCCTGGGAGGCCGACGGAAGCTGCCGGGTGCAGACCCTGCGCCGGATAGGCCTGGAGGTGCCCGAAGGCCCGTACGAGACCGTCGCCGGTCTCGTCGCCGACCTGCTCGGCCGCATCCCCGCCCCCGGCGACCGCGCGGAACTGCCCGGCTGGAAGCTGTCCGTCCGCCAGGTCGGCCGCTACCGGGCCGAGCGGGTCCGGCTGGTGCGGCTGCTCCCCGCCCCCCACCCGGCCCCGGCCGCCCGCCCGGCCGCGACTGCAACCGCAACCGCGGCTCCGGCCGCACGGCGGCCGGCGTCCCCCGAGCCCGGCCTCGCCGGCGGGCACCCGGCCGAGAGGGAGGCGGCCGTCCGATGAACGCCCTGCAACTGCTCTTCGCTCTGCTCCTGGTCCTCGCCAACGGGTTCTTCGTGGGCGCCGAGTTCGCCCTCGTCTCCGTCCGGCGCAGCCAGATCGAGCCGCTGGCGGCCGCCTCCAAGCGGGCCCGCCAGGTGCTCCACGGCCTGGAGAACCTGCCGCGGATGATGGCGGCGGCCCAGTTCGGCATCACCGTCTGCTCCCTGACCCTCGGCGCGGTCGCCGAGCCGACGATGGCCCGCCTGCTGGAGCCGCTCTTCCACGCGGCGCACATCCCCCAGGGCGTGATCCACCCGCTCGGCTACGCGGTGGCGCTCGCCGCCGTCGTCTTCCTGCACCTGGTCATCGGCGAGATGGTGCCCAAGAACCTCGCCATGGCCGCGCCCGAGAAGACCGCACTCTGGTTCAGCCCGGGCCTGGTCGCCTTCGCCCGGCTGTGCGGCCCCGTCACCACCGCGCTGGGCTCCTGCGCGCACCTGGTGCTCCGCCTCTTCAAGGTGGAACCCAAGGACGAGGTCGAGGCCGTCTACACCAGCGCCCAGCTCGGCCGGCTCGTCGAGGACTCGCGGCAGGCCGGGCTCCTGGAGCCGGGTGAGCAGGAGCGCCTGGAGGACGCCCTGGAACTGGGCAGCCGCCCGGTCACCGACGTCCTGCTCGCCCGGGACCGGCTCGTCACGGTCGGCCCCTCGGCGACACCGCGGCAGATCGAGCAGCTCACCGTCCGCACCGGGTACTCCCGCTTCCCCGTCCGTTCCGAGACCGGCGCCTTCATGGGCTACGTGCACGTCAAGGACGTGCTGGACCTGGAGGAGCGCGAGCGGGCCGTGCCCCAGCGGGTCTGGCGCCGGATGCCCACCCTGTCCGCCACCCTCCCGCTGGACGACGCGCTCAGCGTCATGCGCCGGGACGCCACCCATCTGGCCCAGGTCGCCGACGCGGCCGGACGGGTGCTCGGCCTGGTCGCCCTGGAGGACGTCCTGGAGATGCTGGTGGGCGAGGTGCGCGACCCCGCGCACCGCACCGCCCCGCAGGCCCGCCGGGCGCCCCGCGGCGAACGCGCCATGGCGGGCTGACCCCGCCGCCCCGCCCGGGGACCGCCGCCGCTACAGCGGCGGCGGCTCCGGGCGGTCGCGGTCCGGGCCCCGGCCCGACAGGACCTCCCCGTACGCCTGCATCAGGTCCGGGAGCCGCAGCGTCGCCAGGTCGTCCCGGGAGGGCTCGCCGGGGAAGCCCGCCAGCCGCAGGTCCCGGTACGCGCAGCTCTTCTCGTACAGGGTGCGCAGGAAGCGGCCGTTTCCCAGCTCGTCGATCCAGCCCTGTTCCACCACGTGCCCGCTGATGCTGCGCAGCTCCTCCAGCGCCTCCTCGTCCCAGAAGTCCCCGTTCGCGTCCGCCAGCACCCCGCCGATCGCGGTCAGCTCCGGCGGCCGGTAGCTGGGGAAGTCCACCCGGGTGGTGAACCGCGAGGACAGCCCCGGATTGGCGGCCAGCAGCCGGTCCATCCCGGCCGGATAGCCGGCCAGGATCACCACGAGGTGGTCCCGGTTGTCCTCCGCCCGCTTCAGCAGCACCTGGAGCGCCTCGTCCCCGTACGCGTCGCCCTTGCTGTACCCGGTGTTGGAAAGGCTGTACGCCTCGTCCACGAACAGCACCCCGCCGATCGCGGAATCGATCAGCTCGTTCGCCTTGACGGCGGTCTGCCCCAGGAACTCGCCCACCAGATCAGCCCGCTGGGCCTCCACCAGATGGTCCCCGCCCAGCAGCCCGAGCGCGTAGAAGACCCGGCCCAGGATCCGCGCCACCGTCGTCTTGCCCGTGCCCGACGGCCCGGAGAACACGAAGTGCCGCTTTGGAGGCTGCACCGGCAGCCCCTGCCCGGCCCGCAGCCGGGCCATGTGCAACTGCGCCGAGAGCGCCTTCACCTGCCGCTTCACCGGCTCCAGGCCCACCATCCGCTCCAGCTCCGCGAGCGCCGCGGCGAGCAGCGCCGGATCGGCAGGCCCGGCCGGCAGCCCCTCGGGCGCGGTCTGCGGCGGGACCGCCATCTTGCGGCGCACACCTTCCACCCGGCCCGTACCCGGAGCCCCGAACCGCGGGTCCGGCTCCGGCGCGACCAGCGGGTCCGGCTCCACCTGGCCGTCCGCCGCGATGTCCTGGACGGGGCCGCCGCCGAGGGCCACCGCCGCGTAGTCCCCGCCGACCGGCGACAGGCCGTGCCCGCCGTACGCCTCGTAGCCGGCCGCGGCGTACCCGGCGTACCCGTCGGCCCCGTCCACGTAGTCGCTGTCCTCGATCGCCGTCAGCCGGGCCGCCGTGTCCATGAACGCCGGGTCCACCCGGTGCACCGCCCGGTACAGCGGCAGCGCCGCCGCGCTGCGCCCGGTCCCCTCGTGAGCCCGTGCCAGCCAGTACCGCAGCTCCTTGCGCTGCGGCTGCTCGCTGCGGCAACGCATCAGCGCCGCCGACAGCATCGGCTCGGCCTGTCCGTACATTTCCAGCCGCACCCGGGCCATCCCGCCGAACAGGCCCGCCTCGATCCCCAGCAGCGGATCGTCCACCAGCGGCTCGGTGTGCCGCACCAGCTGCTCCCAGTCCTTGACCAGGTAGGCCCGGCAGGCGTGCAGGAACCGCACGTGCGCATCGGTGTCCACCGGCGGCAGCACGGCCAGCGCGTGGTCCAGCTCGGGGACGTGCCGGCCGTCCAGCCAGTGCGAGGCGTGGGCCAGCAGGAGGTCGCGCCGGCTCTCCAGGACGGGCTGCACCCACCAGCCCAGCCAGTACCAGGAGTTCAGCGTCCGCCGGTGGCGGGCCCGCTGCTCGCCGAAGCGGTCGCGGTGGGCGTACATGCGCAATAAGGCGTTCGTGGTGTCCACCCGGAGCGCGTGCAGGCCCAGCCAGGCGTCGGCCATCGAGGGATCCAGTCGTACGGCCGCCCGGAACTCCTCCTCGGCCTGCGGGTAGGCGCCCATGGTGCAGGCGTCCACCCCGCGCAGCCAGGCGAGTTCGGCCGGGGCGTGCGTGCCCGGCGTGCCGAAATCCATCACATCCCCCACAAGCCTGCCCCCGTGGTGCACGGCAACCACCGCGTTGCGCCCTCGAGTTGTCCACCGCGCCGATGAAATCAGGGGTGCATCGTACCTGCGGCTACGCACCATACGTAGGGTGCGGCGGGCACCGGTCGGCGGCGCACCGCGGCCGCGCGAGGTGACTCAGGGTGAAGGCCCAGGGGGATCCGGCCCGCTCGGCGCCGGTGCGGAAGCCGGGCCGGGGCAGAACGAAGCCCCCGATCACGGGGGAACAATCGGGGGCTTCGCGTCTGCTGCGGCCAGGAAAGACCGCGCATTCAGAACGTAAGGCCGCTGCCGGGCCCAGGTCAAGCACGTCGGTACAGGCCCGCGGAGGCGGTTCTCCGGAGCGGTTCAGGCCCGGGGGAGTCCGTCACCTTCAGTGACGGAAGGGGTCCTTCCGGCCGTCACATCCGTCTCGGAAGTCCACTCGTATCCCGTACCGCTCTGGCGCACCAAAGTGTCGGCGAAGGGGCGCGAAGGATCATCCGAGAAGTGCGCGCGCTCCGCGCGCTCCCATCCGTCCCAGAAGTTGGAAAGGTCACACCCATCCCGATTTCGCCCGCGCCCCCAGGACTCTGCACGCGGTGTCTCCATCCACAGCAGCCGCGCCAGATGCGGGCGCAGCGCCCGCCGTCCCGCCCCGACCCCCTCGACGATCAGCACCGGAGCCGGCTCCAGCACCCGCTCCGGGCCGAACCGCCGCTCCACCCAGTCGTACGGGGCCCAGTGGGCGGACCGTCCGGCGGCGAGCGGCTCCAGCACCTGTGCGCGCAGCCGCTCCGGCCAGCCGAACAGCTCCTCGTGGGTGGCCACGTCGTCCAGGTGCAGCACCGGCGCCCCGCCCAGCGCCTCGGCGAGCCGCCCGGCGAAGGTGCTCTTCCCGGACCCGGCGTGCCCGTCGACGCCGATGACCGTGACCGGGCCCAGCGAAGGGGGCAGGGCGCCCAGCTCGCGCGCGAGCGTCTCCAAGGACCGGGGAGGCCGCGGGGACCCGGGTGACGCGGCCGGCTGAAGTGACTCCACCCGGCCAGCCTAGGTCCTCCGTCCGGGGAGGCGGTCCGGGGGCGGGTCCGATCGCCCCCGACACGGAGCCGTGGCTTCGCTGTCCGGCAGCCGGGAACTGGAAGGGTGGAGGAGATCCACCGCACCGACCCCAGGGGGCCGCACCGATGACCACACCCACACCGCGCAGGGCCCTGCTGGCCTTCGCCCTCGCAGCTGCCACCGCGGCCACCGCCGCCACCGTCACCGGCGGCAGGGCCTCGGCGGCCGGAGCCCGCGCGGAAGACGGCCCGCACACGGGGGCGGGGGCCGCCGAAGGCGCGCCGGCCGAAGCCGCCGCCGGCCGGACCGTCGACAACCGGTTCTGGTCCACGTACGCGCACTGGCGGGCCGGCACCCACCGGGGCACCGCCGCGCTCGCCGCCGCCCGCCCCGGCCTGGTGATCGGGACCCCGGCCGGCCGCACCGAGTACACCGACCCGCACACCGGGAAGAAGAGCACCTGGGAGTACGCCTCCTGGACCTCCCCGGTGCACCGCTCCGGCGTGCCCGGCACCGAGGCCATCGCCTCCTGGAACGCCCACACCCCGGCCGGCACCTGGATCCAGGTCGAACTGCGCGCCACCTACGGCAGCGGCGTCGCCACTCCCTGGTACGTGCTGGGCCGCTGGGCCTCCGGCGACGGCGACATCCGCCGGACCTCCGTGGACGGCCAGACCGACGGCACCTCCACCGTGTGGACCGACACCCTGGCCGTCGACGCCCCCGCGCGGGCGGACGGCGTGCGCATCGCGGACTGGCAGCTGCGCCTGACCCTCCACCGCAAGCCGGGAGCCGCCGAGGGCCCGACGGTGTGGCTGGCCGGGGCCATGGTCTCCGACGTCCCGGACCGGTTCACCGTGCCCGCCTCCCACCCCTCGGGCGCGGCCCACGAGCTGACGGTCCCGCGCTACTCGCAGGAGATCCACACCGGCCAGTACCCCCAGTACGACAACGGCGGCGAGGCCTGGTGCAGCCCCACCTCCTCCCAGATGATCATCGAATACTGGGGCGGCAGGCCCACGGCCGAGGACCTGGCCTGGGTCGATTCCCGTTACGCCGACCCGCAGGTCTGCCACGCGGCCCGCTCCACCTACGACAGCGCCTACAAGGGCTGCGGGAACTGGCCCTTCAACGCCGCGTACGCCGCCACCTACACCGGGCTCGCCGGGATCGTCACCCGGCTCCCCTCCCTCGCCGACCTGGAGACCCTGGTCCGGGCGGGCATCCCGGCGATCACCTCGCTGTCCTTCCGCCCCGAGGAGCTCACGGGCGCCGGCTACGGCACCGCCGGCCACCTGATGACGGTCATCGGCTTCACCGCGGCCGGCGACGTGGTCGCCAACGACCCCAACTCGGCCGACAACCAGGCCGTCCGCCGTGTCTACAAGCGCCGCGAATGGGAGGAGGTGTGGTTGCGGACCAAGCGTTACAGCGCCGCCGGCAAGGTCGCGACCGGCTCCGGCGGCATCTGCTACCTGTACGCCCCGGCCCGCCCGAGCCTCGCCCGGACCCAGGCCCTGCGGGCGGTGGGCGTGCTGTGAGCGAATGCCGGAATTCCCCGTTGACCCCGGGCGTAGATAAGCGGAACATAAAATCATAAAGGGCACATAAAGGCTTCAACAGGAGGCGGCCCGCCATGACCACCCACAGCATCGAACACCACCCCGACCTCGCCGAGATGCGCTCCCGGTTCGAGCGGGTCACCAGCACCCCCGCCGCGCAGGCCGTGGAGGCACTGGCCCTCATCACGGGCCTGTACCTGGCGGCCTCGCCCTGGATCGCCGGGTTCAGCGGACTCAGCTCGCTGGCGATCAACAACCTGATCGCCGGGCTGGCGTACTGCCTGTGCATGAGCGGACTCGGCTCCGCTTATGAACGCACCCACGCGATGGCCTGGACGGCGGTCGCCATCGGAGCCTGGAGCGTCCTGGCTCCGTGGGTCATCGCCGGCGATGTCAGCACGACCCGCAGCGTGGTCAGCAACGTCATCGCCGGCGGCGTCGCCCTGCTGCTCGCCCTCGCGATGTCGGGCCTGGCGGGCCGCAACCGAGCCGCCACCGGCTGACCTCCTCACCCACCGGGCCCCGACCGCAAGCCGGCCGGGGTCCGGTGTCGTGCCGGGGCGTGATGCGCGCCACGCGCGACGATCGCCTCTACCGCGAAAGCCGCAAACACTGTCACATTGGTCGGCATGACCGCATACAGCGCCGCCCTCACCGCCCGCGCCCGGAACCTCATCGGGACCGGCGGCCCCAAGGAAGACTCCAAGTGGCTGGAGCACGTGCTCGGCTGGACGCTCGTCGTCGTCATCGCCATGTTCGTCACGCAGGCCGGCTGGCTCTGATCCCGCCCTCCGCCGGCGGCGCCGTAGGAGGGCCCGCCGCCCTGGCGGGCGGGGCTCCCGTCGCCCGTACCGCCGCCGGCGGCACCGCCGGCAGTACGGCCGCCGGCGTCCGCGGACCGCTCCCGCCCCGTTTCCGTGCGTACGGGGCCTCCTCGTGCGCCGCCTCGCCGACGACCTCGGCGTTCCCGGCCCGGAGGCCGGACTTCCCCGGCTCCCCCTGGCCCCGTCCGCCTGGCCGATGGCCGATGGCCGATGGCCGAGGTTCTGCCATACTGCGGGCATCCTGTGGCAGTTCGAGGCTGGGGCCGAATTTGAATAATAGTCAACAGCGTGGTGCGGGCGTGCGTTCGCAGGTTCGCAGGGCCGGACTCATAGCCATCGGGCGGAAGTTGTTCGCCGACACCTCGTACGACGCGCTTTCCATGGACGACATCGCCAAACAGGCGGGCGTCGCCAAGGGGTTGATCTACTACTACTTCAAGAGCAAGCGCGGCTACTACCTCGCCATCGTCGAGGACTCGGTGGCCGAGCTCGTCGCCCGCGCCGCCGGGGAACCGGACCTGCCCAAGGTCGAGCGGGTGCGCCGGACCATCGACAGCTACCTCCACTACGCCGAGCACCACCAGGCCGCCTACCGCACCATCGTCACCGGGGGCGTCGGCTCCGACGCCGAGGTGCTGGCGATCCGCGACGCGGTCCGGGAGGAGCTGATCGCCACCATCGCCGAAGGTGCGTACGGGCGCCGCACCGTCCCGCCGGTCGCCCGGCTCGCGCTGGTGGGCTGGCTGTCCGCCGTCGAGGGGACCACCCTGGACTGGATCGGTGCCCTGGCCGCCGGTGCGGATGCCGATGCCGCCGCCGATCCGGACGGCGACGGCGCTGCGCGGGCAGAAGCGGACACCGATCCGCAGCCCGCGTCGCGTCAGCCCGACCGGGCCCGGCTCGGGGCCCTGCTCGTCCACCAGCTGCGCGCGACGCTGACGGTGATCGGGGAGTTCGTCCCGGAGTGTCCGCCCCCACCCCTTCCCGAAGAGGCGTTCGAAACGGTCGGTGATCTTGCCCCGGTGACGGGACGCCCCTGATCAGGCATACTCAAGCCGCCGCAGCCACTGAACTGTCCCTTCCGTGATCCGGGAGGGCAGTATCGGCTGTGAGAGCACCGAGATCCGGCGGCGCGTCCCACACCTCACGCGTCGCCGCCGTGCCCGACGAGGGAGGAGAGCGCCGCCATGAACGACCGCGCCCCGCAGCCGGTGGACCGTCAGCTGCCCACCGAGGAGTCCCGGGACCTCCTCGCGCTCGTACGAGAGATCGCCCAGCGGGAGATCCGCCCTGTGGCCGCCGAGGGGGAGGACGCCGGGACGTTCCCGCGCGCGATCTTCACCCTGCTGTCCGAAGCCGGCCTGCTCGGTCTTCCGTACGCGGGTGAGTACGGCGGCGGCGAGCAGCCGTACGAGGTCTACCTGCAGGTCCTGGAGGAGCTCGCCGCGGCCCGCCTGACCGTCGGACTCGGCGTGAGCGTGCACTCCCTGTCCTGCCACGGCCTGGCCGGATACGGCACCGAGGAGCAGCGGAAGGCCCACCTGCCGGCCATGCTCGGCGGCGGCCTGCTCGGCGCGTACTGCCTCTCCGAGCCCGCCTCCGGCTCCGACGCCGCCTCGCTGACCACCAAGGCCGTGCGCGACGGCGACGACTGGATCATCACCGGCACCAAGGCCTGGATCACCCACGGCGGGGTCGCCGACTTCTACACCGTCCTCGCGCGCACCGGCGGCGAGGGCCCCAAGGGCATCACCGCCTTCCTCGTGCCCGGCGATGCGGAAGGCCTGACGGCCGCCGTCCCCGAGAAGAAGATGGGCATGAAGGGCTCGCCCACCGCCCAGCTGCACTTCGACGGGGTCCGCGTCCCGGACACCCGCCGCATCGGCGAGGAGGGCCAGGGCTTCACCATCGCGCTGGCCGCCCTGGACGCGGGGCGCCTGGGCATCGCCGCCTGCGCCATCGGCGTCGCACAGGCCGCCCTGGACGAGGCCCTCACGTACGCCCTGGACCGCAAGCAGTTCGGACACCCCATCGCGGACTTCCAGGGCCTGCGCTTCATGCTCGCCGACATGGCGACCAAGATCGAGGCCGGCCGGGCGCTGTACCTGGCGGCGGCGCGGCTGCGCGACGCCGGCAAGCCCTTCTCCCGCCAGGCGGCGATGGCGAAGCTGTTCTGCACGGACGCCGCCATGGCCGTCACCACGGACGCGGTCCAGGTCCTCGGCGGCTACGGCTACACCGCGGACTTCCCGGTGGAGCGCCTGATGCGCGAGGCGAAGGTCCTGCAGATCGTCGAGGGCACCAACCAGATCCAGCGCATGGTCATCGCCCGCCACCTGGCAGGACCCGAGTCGCGCTGATGACCGCCCTGGTCCTGGACGTGAGCCCGGCCCTGGCCGACGCCGAACTGAACGAGCTGTTCGGCGCGGCCTGGCCGGGGCACCGGACGGCCTCGTTCGGCCCGGTCCTGGAGCGCAGCACGGCCTGGATCACGGCCCGCCGCGACGGCCGCCTGGTCGGCTACGTGAACGTCGCGGGCGACGGCGGAGCGCACGCCTTCATCCTGGACACCACGGTCCATCCGGACGAACGCCGCCGCGGACTCGGGGTCCGGCTGGTCCGCGCCGCCGCCGAGGCGGCGCGGGCATCGGGGGCGCAGTGGCTGCACGTGGACCACGAACCGCACCTGGAGCCCTTCTACGCACGGTGCGGCTTCCGCCCCACCGCCGCGGGGCTGCTCCCGCTGTAGGGCCCGCCCGGCGGATCGAGCTCGGGCAGGTTTCGGTAGGTTGGCCGCATGTCCTTTGCACTTGTCATCGGCTATGACCCGCAAGCGATACCCGGTGTCGACGGGGAGGCGCTTCGTGCGGCTCTCGACGCGGAGCTGGCCCGGTTCGGCGAGCACGGCATCGACGCGGCCATGACGCTGATCGTCTTCGACGAATCGGCCGAGTCCACCCTCGTCGCGTCGCTGACCGAACGGCCGTGGGACGTCGTGGTCGTCGGCGGCGGGATCCGCAAGGCCGAGCAACTGCTTCCGCTGTTCGAGAACCTCGTGAACCTGATCCGCCGCCATGCGCCCCAGGCCGCCATCGCGTTCAACACGAGTGGTGGGGACAGCGTCGAGGCGGCACGGCGGTGGCTGTGAACTCCATCCGTCGCACAGCGCCGGTCACGACCTGAGCCGGCGGCGCATCGCGGCGACGGGGGAAATGGTTCGCGACGCGCGTGGAGCGGATGGCAGGGTGCGGCGCATGGCGCCCCTGTACCAGATTCGAGCGGACCACGATGGCGACACGATCGTCGTCTACCAGGCGTACGCGCCCGTCATCGCCGACGCGGCGCTGCGAGCGGGCCGCTTCGTCACGCCGTTCTCGTTCCACCGGATGACGTGGATCAAGCCCTCGTTCCTGTGGCTGATGCACCGCAGCAACTGGGCCCGCAAACCCGGTCAGGAGCGCGTTCTCGCCGTGCGGATGACCCGTACGGGCTGGGAGGAGGCCCTCTCCCGGGCCGTGCCCACGACCGCGGACCCGGCAGCCGTGGCCCAGGCGCCCGTACATGTCCAGTGGGACCCGGAACGCTCCCCCCGCGGAGCGGCATTGAACCACTACAGCATCCAGGTCGGCATCGGCCGCGATCTGATCCGCACGTTCACCGACGACTGGATCGTCAGCCTCACCGACCTCACCCCCCAGGTCCGCAAGGCCACGGCACTGATGCAGAACGGCCACGCCGCCAAAGCCCGGCGGCTGTTCCCCACGGAGCGCGTGTACCCCCTGCCGCGGACGCTGGAGGACCGCCTTTCCCGGGGGGTGTGACGGCAGTGCGACGTACGCCGGGACCGCCGGGCCCCGGCGTGCCGCGCGGGCCGCGGCCCGGCGAGGGCGGCAGGGGAGCGTACGAGGGTGCGCCGCACCGCCCCGGGCGCTCCCTACCGGTCGCCGCCGTAGAGCGGGCCGCCCGGCCAGATCGGGGAGGTGGCGATCCGGGACCATTCCGGATCGCGGTGGCCGGGCAGGGTGCGCCCGTCCTCGGCCCAACGGATCAGCAGTACACGGTAGATGGGCGGATCCGACTGCCGCAGCGGAATCGATTCTTCAAAGCTGGACGGCATCGGAGGCCGCCGTCCCGGTCTTGGCCCAGGAGTTTCGAGCGTGGTCATACAGCGCCAACGCGCCGCCCGACCCACCGGTAACCGCCCCCGCCCTCCGGGCATCCGTTCGAGACGTCCCCGCCCCGCGCCCCACAGTGGCCAGACGTGCCGGGATGTCAGGGAGTGACAGAAGTCTGGCCCCGGGCACAGTTTCTGACGTACCGTCATATCCGCCCGAGCCGGCGGCGCACCCCGCGGCCCCCGGCCCCGCGCCCCGTGCTGCAGCGCCACCCAGGAGGTTTGCCATGCCCGCGGACCGACCCGTACCCCTCGACGAATACCCCGTCCACCAGGCCCCGTTGTCGATGAAGCACCTCGTCAGCGGCGACCGGAACGCCTACGACCGCTGCATCTTCCACGTCTTCGACCACGCCGGCCGGGCCGTCCTCATCCTCGGACTCGGCGTCTACCCCAACGCCGGGGTCATCGATGCCTACGCCACCCTCCGCACCGGCGACGAACTCCTCGCCGTCCGCGCCTCCGACGCCCTCACCGACGACCGCATGAACCTCTCCGTCGGCCCGCTCCGGATCACCGTCGACGACCCCCTGAAGCGGATCACCCTCCAGTGCGACGCCGACCCCGCCGATCCCGCAGGGCTCTCGTACGACATCACCTGGACCGCCGATTTCCCCGCCGTGTGGGAGCCGCACCACGTCCAGCGGCGCGGCGACCGCCTCATGCTCGAAGGCCGCCGCTTCGTCCAGGCCGGCCACGTCACCGGCACCCTCCGCGCCAAGGGCGAGGAGCACACCCTCACCCCGCACGAGTGGACCGGCACCCGCGACCGCAGCTGGGGCGTGCGCCCCATCCCCGGCGAGGACGGCGGCCGGGCCGCCGAGGAGTACCGGCCGGAGGGCTTCCACTGGCTCTGGATCCCGGTCCGCTTCGAGGACCGCTTCCTCATGGTCATCGCCCAGGAGGAAGCCGACGGGCACCGCACCCTGAACGAGGCCGTCCAGGTCTTCCCCGAGGACAGCGGCCGCCACGACGTACAGCTCGGCTGGCCCCAGACCGAGATCCGCTACCGCCCCGGCACCCGCCACCCCGAGAGCGCCGTCGTCCACCTCGTCGACCCGGCCCGCAAACCCCTCGAACTCGGCGTGGAGATCCTGAACTCCTCCCCGCTCGCCGTCGGCGCCGGCTACCCGCCCGCCGCCGACTGGCAGCACGGCACCTGGCAGGGCCGCGGCTGGACCGACCGCCGCACCTACGACCTCTCCGACCCCGCAGCCCACCCCATGGCCGCCTTCGGCGTCACCGACCACTCCGCCCGCTTCACCCTCGACGGGCGCACCGGCTTCGGCATCTTCGAGCACGGCAGCTTCGGCCGCCACGACCCGAGCGGCTTCACCGACTACAGCTCGGTGGCCCGGTAGAAGGAAGGGGAAGTCATGGCAGCACCGGCACCACGCCCGCGCACCTCCACCCGCGAACCCGAGGAACTCGGCCGGCGCCTCGCCGCCTGGCTCGACACCGAGCTCCCCGGCGCGAAGGTCACGGGCGTCCGCGTCCCCGCATCCAACGGCATGTCCAGCGAAACCCTGCTCTTCGACATCGAGCACCCCGACACCCCGGTCCGCGCCTGCGCCCTGCGGCTCGCCGCCGACCCCGCCGCCTACACCGTGTTCCCCACGTACGACATGCCCCGCCAGCACCGCGTGATGACCCTGGTCGCCGCCCACACCGACCTGCCCGTACCACGCGTGCTGTGGCTGGAGCAGGACCCCGGGCCGCTCGGGGCGCCCTTCTTCGTCATGGCCCGGGCCGAGGGCCGGGTCCCGCCCGACGTCATGCCCTACACCTACGAGGGGAACTGGCTGCACGCCGCGAGCGACTCCGAACGCGCCGCACTCCAGGAGGCGAGCATCTCGCTGCTCGCCCGGCTGCACGACCGGTTCCCGGCCGAGCAGGCCGAGTTCCTCCTCCCCGAAGGCACCGGCAGCCCGCTGCGCCGCCACGTGGACGCCCAACGCGCCTACTACGCCTGGGTCGTGGACGGACTCGCGCCGTCCCCGCTGCTGGAGCGGGCCTTCGACCGCCTGGAGGAGCTGTGGCCCGCGGACGAGGGCCCCGCCGTCCTCAACTGGGGCGACGCCCGCATCGGGAACATCGTCTACGAGGCCGACGGGTTCGAACCGGTGGCCGTCCTCGACTGGGAGATGGCCGCGTACGCCCCGCGCGAGGTCGACCTCGGCTGGACCGTCTACCTCCACCGCTTCTTCCAGGACCTGACCGTCGGCTTCGGCCAGAGCGGCCTGCCGGACTTCCTGCGCCGCGACGACCTGGAGCGCCGGTACGCCGAACTCACCGGGCACACCCCGCGCGACATGGAGTTTTATACCCTGTACGCCGCCCTGCGGCACGGGATCGTGATGCTGCGCATCGCCTACCGGCAGGCGTACTTCGGGGAGGTCGAGGTGCCGGGGGATCCGGACGGCCTGATCCTGCACCACGCCGGCCTCACGGCGATGGTGCAGGGCACGTACTGGTAGCCGTGGCCCGGAAGACCGTCAGGCGGCCTGCGCGTGCTGCCGCATCTGCGGCAGCAGCGCCGGCGCCGGCATGTGCACGGGACGCGAACCGGGACCGCCGACGTGCGAGAACGGCTGTGTCCGCCAGTCCAGCCCCTGCGGCAGGTCCAGCAGCACGACCCCCAGCTCCTGGGACTCGTCGAGGCCCGCACCCACGGTCGGCAGCGCCTCGGAGACCGGGCGGCCCGTGCCCGCGCACACCGTGAGACCGAACGGGTTCCACGGAGTCAGGCAGAGCGCGTGCTCCGGCAGGTGCTCCTCGTCCGCGACGAGGGCGATCGACTGGCCGCAGTCGGGGCAGGTCGCGTGGCGGATCTCGAAGCCGTCGAACCCCTCGGCGTCTTCGAGGTACTCATCGTCCTCGGCGTCGACGAAATCCAGGGGCTCCGAATCGGTGCGACCGGCGCGCTTGGTGTTCAGCATGGATGTACTCCCCCTTGGGTGGGCCGGGCGGGCAGTTTCCACGGCCTCGGCCACACCAAGCACTTCCCGCCACGCGGCACGAGTAACCACAACATCCCGGCGTACGCTTGCATACCCTTGTGGCCTTGGTCACATGCCCGCCGCAGGTGCCACTTGTGGGCGGACAGCACTGTGCCTGGAGTGCCCTTGGGCCTTAGGTTGAGCGGCTATGAGCGCAATGGAGGAGCTGGACCGCCAGATCGTGGATCTGCTCGTGCGGGACGGGCGGATGAGCTACACGGACCTGGGCAAGGCCACGGGACTGTCCACGTCGGCGGTCCACCAGCGAGTACGCCGTCTGGAACAGCGAGGGGTGATCCGCGGGTACGCGGCCGTCGTCGATCCCGAGGCCGTGGGCCTGCCCCTGACGGCCTTCATCTCGGTGAAGCCCTTCGACCCGAGCGCGCCGGACGACATCGCCGACCGGCTGGCCGGCGTACCGGAGATCGAGGCCTGCCACAGCGTGGCCGGCGACGAGAACTACATCCTGAAGGTCCGGGTCGCGACCCCGCTGGAGCTGGAGGACCTCCTGAGCCGCCTGCGCGCCCTGGCCCACGTCTCGACCCGCACCACGGTGGTCCTCTCCACCCCGTACGAGGCCCGTCCGCCCCGCGTGTAGCCCCTTTCCAGCCCCTTTCGACGTCCGTGCCGCCCGGCCCGGCCCCCGCAGGGCCCGGTCGGCGGCGGCCCGGCGCCGCACCGCGGCGGGGGTGCGGTCGAGGCAGGCCCGCGGACCCGCGAAACTGGTGCGCATGACTGACCGCACCGCCAGCTCCGTCGACGCCGCCGCAGCTTCCGCATCCGAACGGACCGTCCTCCTCCGCGGGGGCGAGGTACACAGCCCCGCCGACCCCTTCGCCACCGCGATGGTCGTCGAGCGGGGACACATCGCCTGGGTCGGCTCCGAAGGCGCCGCCGACGCCTTCGCACAGGGAGTCGACGAGGTCGTCGACCTCGACGGGGCGCTCGTCACACCCGCCTTCACCGATGCGCACGTCCACACCACCTCCGCCGGCCTCGCCCTCACCGGGCTGGACCTCACCGGCGCGGTCTCCCTCTCCGACGCCCTCCGCCTCGTCCGCGCGTACGCCGAGCGCCGCCCGGCCGACCGGGTGCTCCTCGGCCACGGCTGGGACGCTTCCCGCTGGCCCGAGCGCCGTGCACCGCGCCGCGAGGAGCTGGACGAGGCCGCCGGCGGACGCCCGCTCTACCTCAGCCGCATCGACGTGCACTCCGCCGTGGTCACCACCGCCCTGCTGGACCTCGTCCCGGCCGTCTCGGTCCGTGGCGACGAGCCGCTGACCCGCGACGACCACCACGCCGTCCGCAGGGCCGCGCTCGCCGCCGTCACCCCCGCCCAGCGCGCCGAGGCCCAGCGGGCCGCCCTCGACCGGGCCGCCTCCCTCGGCATCGGCTCCGTCCACGAGTGCGGCGGCCCCGACATCTCCTCCGCCGAGGACTTCGCGGACCTCCTCAACCTCGCCCGGGAGCGGCCCGGACCGCGCGTCTTCGGGTACTGGGCCGACCGGGACCTCGAACAGGCCAAGGCGCTCGGCGCCATCGGAGCCGCGGGCGACCTCTTCGTGGACGGCGCCCTCGGCTCCCACACCGCCTGCCTGCACGCCCCGTACGCCGACGCGGGCCACACCGGCACCGGCTACCTCGACGCCGCCGAAGTCGCCGAGCACGTCGCCGCCTGCACCGAGGCGGGCCTCCAGGCCGGTTTCCACGCCATCGGCGACGCCGCCCTGACCGCCGTCGTCGAGGGTGTGCGGGCCGCCGCCGAGAAGGTCGGCCTCGCCCGCGTCCGCGCCGCCCGGCACCGCGTCGAGCACGCCGAGATGGTGACCCCCGCCACCATCGCCGCCTTCGCGGACCTCGGCCTCACCGCCTCGGTGCAGCCCGCCTTCGACGCCGCCTGGGGCGGCGAGGACGGCATGTACGCGGACCGGCTCGGGGCGGATCGCGCCCGCACCCTCAACCCCTTCGCCGCCCTGCTCAAGGCCGGCGTCCCGCTCGCATTCGGCTCCGACGCCCCCGTCACCCCGTTCGACCCCTGGGGCACGGTCCGGGCGGCCGCCTTCCACCGCACCCCCGAGCACCGGATCTCCGTACGGGCCGCCTTCACGGCCCACACCCGGGGCGGCTGGCGTGCCCTGGGCCGCGACGGCGCGGGCGTGCTGGTGCCCGGCGCCCCGGCCGATTACGCGCTGTGGGAAACCGCAGAACTGGTCGTCCAGGCCCCTGACGACCGGGTCGCCCGCTGGTCCACGGACCCCCGTTCGGGCACCCCCGGACTGCCCGACCTGACCCCCGGCGCCGATCTGCCCGTCTGCCTCGCCACCGTGGTCGGCGGGCGGGAGGTATTCGTACGGCCACAGGGGTGATCCGGTCGGCCTCGGTTCGGTACCGGCGGGCGGACCCGGATAAGTTCGGCCGGGCCCACCAACCGGACGTCCGTACCGGGCGGATCCGTCTGCTCAGCGCGCCCGCGCCTCGGGGGCGAGGCGCCGGATGGGGGTCCCCCCTGCCCCGAAGGAGCTCGGGGGAGGGCGGCCCGGTCGGGGTTCCGCGGTCCAGTAGACAACGGTCACGGCTACCCGCAGCCAGCGGGGGCCGGACCGGCCCGAAGGACCGCGGGCCCCGGCCACTGTTCTAAAGTCATCCTCTGTGACGGGACGTACAAGAACACGAAGGCGGACTCAGTGAGCGACGGCGGACAGCGAGGCCACGGACCGCTCGGCACGGCCTTGGTGATCATTCCGACCTTCAACGAGGCGGAGAACATCGGGCCGATCGTCGGCCGCGTGCGCGCGGCGGTGCCCGAGGCGCACATCCTGGTCGCGGACGACAACAGCCCCGACGGCACCGGCAAGCTCGCCGACGAGCTGGCGGCGGGCGACGACCACGTGCACGTCCTGCACCGCAAGGGCAAGGAGGGCCTCGGCGCCGCCTACCTGGCGGGATTCGCCTGGGGCCTGGAGCGCGACTACGGCGTGCTCGTCGAGATGGACGCCGACGGCTCCCACCAGCCGGAGGAGCTGCCGCGGCTGCTCACCGCGCTGGCCGGGGCCGACCTCGTCCTGGGGTCGCGCTGGGTGCCGGGCGGCCGCGTGGTCAACTGGCCCAAGAGCCGCGAGTTCCTCTCGCGCGGCGGCTCGACGTACTCCCGGCTGATGCTGGACGTCCCGATCCGCGACGTGACGGGCGGCTACCGCGCCTTCCGCCGCGAGACCCTGGAGGGGCTGGGCCTGGACGAGGTGGCCTCCGCGGGCTACTGCTTCCAGGTGGACCTGGCCCGCCGGGCCGTGCGCCAGGGCTTCCGCGTCGTCGAGGTGCCCATCACCTTCGTCGAGCGCGAGTTCGGCGACAGCAAGATGAGCAAGGACATCGTGGTGGAGGCCCTCTGGCGGGTCACCCAGTGGGGGCTCAAGACCCACGCGGAGAAGCTGACCGGCCAGGACAAGCCCAGGGGCCAGGACGGCCCCGACAAGGGCGGCAACCAGGCCTGACCGGTACCGGCCACCCCTTAGGGGATGTCCGGTACCTCCGGCTGAGGCCGCTTTTACGCCGCCGCAGGCACACTGGGTGATATGAAGACCGGCGTTCCCCCTTCGACGGCCCCCCGGCGGCGCTCGCCTGCCCGCACGTTCCTTCCCCTGGCGGTCGCCGCCTGGCTGATCCTGGAGATCTGGCTGCTCAGCCTGGTCGCCGGTGCGGCCGGCGGGCTGACCGTCGCCGCGCTGCTCGCGGGCGGAATCGTGCTCGGCGTGGTGGTCATCAAGCGGGCCGGGCGGCGCGCCTTCAAGAACCTGACGAACACCTTCCAGCAGGCTCAGCAGGGGCCGGGACAGCAGCCCGCCCCGCAGCAGCCGGGCAGCGGCAGCGGCAACGGCCTGACCATGCTGGCCGGCCTGCTCCTGATCCTGCCGGGCCTGTTGTCCGACGTGGCGGGCCTGCTCTGCCTGGTGCCGCCCGTCCGGGCATGGCTCGGCCGCAGGCTGGCCGGCTCCCTGGAGCGCAGGATGGCCACGGCTCCGGCCGGGAGCTTCGGCGACGCCTTCCAGCAGGCCCGCATCCACTATCCCGACGGCAAGATCGTCCAAGGCGAGGTCATCCGCGAGGACGGGCCCCGGGAGCCGGGCCCCGACGCCGAGTACCGGCCGCCGCTGGCGCCCTGACCGACGCAGACGCCCCGCAGACGGAAACAGGCCGGCAGACGGAAACAGGCCGGCAGACGGAACAAGCCGAGGGCCCCCGCCACAGTTCGTGGCGGGGGCCCTCGGCTTGTTCTCCGTGTCCGGCTGTCAGGCGGACTTGCGGCTGTCCCGCGGATGCACGGCAATGTTCATGGCGCCGGAACGCAGGACCGCCAGCCTCTCGGCCAGCACTTCCTCCAGTTCCTCGCGGGTGCGCCGCTCCATGAGCATGTCCCAGTGCGTTCGCGCAGGCTTGCCCTTCTTCTCTTCGGGCCCGTCCCCGTCCACCAGGAGTGCCATGGCGCCGCACGCCTTGCACTCCCACTCCGGCGGAATCTCTGCCTCAACCGAGAACGGCATCTCAAATCGATGTCCGTTCTGGCATGCGTACTCCACCGCCTGGCGCGGGGCCAGATCGATGCCGCGGTCCGTCTCGTAGCTGGTAACCACGAGCCGCGTACCGCGGAGAGCTCGCTCACTCATGAATCGTGCCTCCCGGGCTTGTCGCCCACAGGACAGGTGTCGCTGTCGTCGTCATCCGGTCAACGTCCGGTCGGCGGTATAGATTCCCGCTCCGGGTGATGCGTCGCCCGTCGTGCCGCCCCTTGTTGTACCCACCAATGCCCGTTTTGTCACATCTGGCAGCAGATGTCACCCAACGTCTACACTTCTTAAGCGCGCAGTAACGGTCCGCCTGGCAGGCCAAAGGCGTACACTACCGGCCCTTCGCTTCAACGTCGAAATCCGTTCGGAATTCGTATGAAGATCCGGCCCGAATCCGCTGCCGGGCGGCCGTCAGACCCGCTCGGGAACAGGATTCCCCGCCGCCTCTACGGCGCGCCGCACCGGCACCCGGGCCAACAGCACGAAACCCAGTGCGAAGAACACCACCAATGAGATGATTGCGTCCCGGTAGCTGCCCGTGACCTGGTACGTCAGGCCGAACACCAGAGGTCCGACCCAGCTCAGCCCGCGGTCGCTCATCTCGTACGCGGAGAAGTACTCGGCCTCCTTGCCCGCCGGCACCAGGTGCGAGAACAGCGAGCGCGACAGCGCCTGGCTGCCGCCCAGCACCAGGCCGATCATCGACGCGAGTGCGAAGAACCACACCGGCGTCCGGGCCGGCAGGAAGTATCCGGCCCCCAGGGTCAGCCCCCACGCGGCCAGCGAGCCGAGGATCGTCCGCTTCGCGCCGTACGCCACGGCCAGCCGGCCCATGGCCAGGGCGCCCGCCACGGCCAGGATCTGCACCAGCAGCACCGCCACGATCAGCGTGGACTGCTCCAGCTCCAGCTCCTCCGAGCCGTAGATCGAGGCCTGCGAGATCACCGTCTGCACGCCGTCGTTGTAGATCAGGTACGCCAGCAGGAACGACAGGGTCAGCGGATAGCGCCGCATGTCCTTCAGCGTCGCGATGAGCTGCTTCCAGCCGCTGACAGCCGGTCCCGCTCCGGGCTCCCGGACCACCGCCCGGTCCCGCAGCCGGCGCAGCGGGACGATCGCGAAGGCCCCCCACCACAGGCCCGCCGAAGCCAGGCAGATCCGTACCGCCGCACCCTCGGAGAGGCCGAAGGAGTCGTGGCTCTGGAAGAGCACCAGGTTCAGTACGAGGACGAACGCGCCCGCGGTGTAGCCGAAGGCCCAGCCCCGCGAGGAGACGGTGTCCCGCTCCTCCGGGGTGGAGATCTGCGGCAGATAGGCGTTGTAGAGCACCATCGAGACCGAGAGCGCGGCGTTCGCCACGATCAGCAGCAGTCCGCCCAGCAGATAGCGGTCGCCGCCGAGGAAGAACATCCCCACCGTCGCCGTGGCACCCGTGTACGCCGCCGCCGCGAGCAGCGGCTTCTTGCGTCCCGTGCGGTCCGCGACGGCGCCCACCAGCGGCATGACCAGCACGGCCAGGATCACCGAGGCCGAGACGGCGTAAGCGAAGAAGGACCCGTACCGGACCGGTATGCCCAGCGGGTGCACATAGCCCTCGGCGTCCGCGGCGGCCTTGGCCACCGCGGTCAGGTACGGCCCGAGGAACACGGTGATCACGCTGGACGAATACACCGAGCAGGCGAAGTCGTAGAAGTACCAGCCGTGCTGTTCGCGTTTGCGTGCCGCGGCGGCCGCTCTGCCGTCCTCCGCGCCCGGTTCCGCTTCCTGTCTGGTCTGCGCACTCATGAGTGCCCCTTCGCTGGTCCCCGTGCCGCTGCGGCCGCCCCACCGGGCACGGCGGCCGTACGGGCTCGTCAGGCCCAGGCCCCGCGCCGGTCCAGCACCGTGCGCAAGATGTCGATCCGGTCGGTCATGATGCCATCGACTCCCAGGTCGAGGAGAGCCTCCATGCGTTCCGGTTCGTTCACGGTCCAGACGTGTACCTGGAGTCCCCGCGCGTGCGCGGTGCGTACGAACCGCCGGTCGACCACGCGGATGCCCGCCTGGGTCTCCGGAACCTGCGCCGCCACCGCCCCGACCCGCAGTGCGGCCGGGATCGCGTACGAGCGCAGCCGCAGGCCGAGCACCCCGCGCACCCCGTACGAGGTGGCCAGCCGGGGACCGGCGATCTTCTGGGCGCGGGCCACCCGGCTCTCCGAGAACGAGCCCACGCACACCCGGTCCCAGAAGCCCGCCCGCGCGATCAGGTTGACCAGCGGGTGCAGGGCCGACTCGGACTTGATGTCGATGTTCCAGCGGGCGTCGGGGAACTCCTCAAGGAGCTCCTCGAACAGCGGCAGCGGCTCCGTGCCGGCCACCCGCGCCTCGCGGACCTTGCTCCAGGTCAGCTCGGCGATCCGGCCCTGCCCGTCGGTGACCCGGTCGAGGGTGGAGTCGTGGAAGGCGACGAGCTTGCCGTCCGCGGTCGCGTGCACATCGGTCTCGAAGTACCGGTAGCCCGCGTCGGCGGCCCGCCGGAAGGCGGCGGCGGTGTTCTCCAGCCCGTCCGCGGCGCCTCCCCGGTGCGCGAAGGGGATCGGAGCCGGGTGGTCCAGATACGGATGGCGAAGGCGTGCGTGCGTCACCGCCGCAGTATGCCCGTTGTTACCCGTGGGAAGGGAGCGCCCGGATGTCTGCGTGGTGAACGCCGCACCGCCTTCGGCCATGCAGCCCCACACCCCCGGCCCGGAGCGGGCGCACGCGGCCGGCCCCCGCCCTCCCGGACCCCCGCCCTGGTCCGGGTGGACCCCGGCGTGACAGTCTGTGGGGGCGGAAGCAATCCAATGCCGGCCCCGTCGGCGCTCGGCCGGGGCCAATTCGACGAAGGTGGACCGGACAGCATGGCAGAGTGGACCTCGGCGGTGGGTGCCGCACAGCTCGCCCGTCTCATCACCTCCCAGCAGGACCGGCCGGGCGTCCCCGGAGCGCGGAAGCTCCCCGCCTACCGGACGCTCGCCGACGGCATCCGGCTGCTCGTCCTCGAAGGCCGCGTCCCCGTCGCCGCCCGGCTGCCCGCCGAACGCGAGCTGGCCGTCTCCCTCTCCCTCTCCCGCACCACCGTCGCCGCCGCCTACGAGGCCCTGCGCGGGGAGGGCTTCCTGGAGTCCCGCCGCGGTGCCGGCAGCTGGACCTCAGTACCGGCCGGGAACCCGCTGCCCGCCCGGGGCCTGGAACCGCTTCCGCCCGAGTCCCTCGGCTCGATGATCGACCTCGGCTGCGCCGCGCTGCCGGCCCCCGAGCCCTGGCTCACCAAGGCCGTGCAGGGAGCGCTGGAGGAGCTTCCGCCGTACGCGCACACCCACGGGGACTACCCCGCCGGGCTCCCCGCGCTGCGGCGGATGCTCGCCGACCGCTACACCGAGCGCGGCATCCCCACCATGCCCGAGCAGATCATGGTCACCACCGGTGCGATGGGCGCCATGGACGCCATCTGCAGCCTCTTCGCCGGGCGCGGGGAGCGGATCGCCGTCGAGTCCCCCTCCTACGCCAACATCCTCCAGCTCATGCGTGCCGCCGGGGTCCGGCTCGTGCCCGTCGCGATGGCCGACGGCCTCGGCGGCTGGGACATGACCCTCTGGCGCCAGGTGCTGCGCGACGCCGCGCCCCGCCTCGCCTACGTCGTCGCCGACTTCCACAACCCGACCGGCGCCCTGGCCTCGGAGGAGCAGCGCCGTGCGATGGTGGAGGCGGCCCGCTCGGCCGGCACCGTCCTCGTCGTCGACGAGACCATGGCGGAGCTCCAGCTCGACCCGGCGCCGGACATGCCCCGCCCGGTCTGCTCGTTCGACCCGGCCGGCTCCACCGTGATCACCGTCGGCTCCGCCAGCAAGGCCTTCTGGGCCGGCATGCGGATCGGCTGGGTCCGTGCGGCGCCCGACGTCATCCGGAGCCTGGTCGCGGCGCGCGCGTACGCGGACCTCGGCACCCCGGTGCTGGAGCAGCTCGCGGTGAACTGGCTGATGCGGACCGGCGGCTGGACGCAAGCCGTGGGGATCCGCCGCGACCAGGCCCGGGAGAACCGGGACGCGCTGGTCGCCGCGGTGCGCCGGGAACTGCCGGACTGGGAGTTCCAGGTGCCGCACGGCGGGCTGACCCTGTGGGCCCGCGCGGGCGGGCTGTCCGGCTCCCGGCTGGCCGAGGTGGGCGAGCGGGTCGGCGTACGCGTCCCCTCCGGGCCGCGGTTCGGCGTGGACGGCGCCTTCGAGGGCTATGTCCGGCTGCCGTTCACCGTCGGCGGGCCGGTGGCCGAGGAGGCCGCGGTCCGGCTCGCCGCGGCCGCCCGGCTGGTCGGCACGGGCGCGGGCGGCAGCGGGGCGGAGCCCCCGCGCACCTTCGTCGCGTAGGACGGGGCGGATCGGACGGCTCCGGCCCGTACGCCCGCAGGAACGGGGGAGCGCGGGAGCACGGGGACCCGGGCGCTCGGGTACTCGGGAACTCAGGGGCCCGCGGGCCAGGGGCCGCGGGACGGCGGAGCCTCCGCCGGGACCTCCTCGGCCTCCTCCGCGTCCATGGCCGGGTCCTGTGCCCGGACCGGCGGCTGGACGATGCGCAGCGGCTTCGACAGCGTCACGCGGCCCGGCCCGCCCGGGGCCGGCAACGGCCGCCCGGGCAGCAGCTCCAGCACCGCCTGGCGGTGCGCCGGGGGCGCGTCGTCGTCGTACGGGTCCGGCGTGGCGGGCACCTGCAACCGGTGCACGGGACCCGAGCCGAGCCGCGCGTACCCGCGCCCCGGCGGCACCTGGGCCGTCGGTGTGGTGTGCGGCGGCAGCCCCAGCACGTCGGTGATCTGCTGGATCGCGGCCGGCCCGAGCACGACCCGGGCCCGGGTGTGCTGCCAGACGGCGTCGTTCAGCAGCTCCAGGTGGTCGAACTGCTCGGCCACCACGACCGTGATGTGCGCGGCGCGCCCGTGCCGCAACGGCACCTGGAGCTGCCCGAGGGGATCGGGGCACCCCTCGGCCGCCGCGAGGTGCGCGAGCACGCTGGGCCGGTCCAGCAGGATCCACAGCGGCTGCCGGGTGTCCTCGGGCGCCGGCCGGCCCGCCTCGCGGGCCCGGTGCGTGGCAAAAAGCCGTCGCTCGGTCTCACGCGCGGCCCACTCCAGGACGGCCAGCGCCCCGGCAGGACCGCACTCCACGGCCAGTACGCCGCTGCGCCCGGACAGGCAGGAGAACTCCCCGCTGCCGCCGCCCTCGACGATCAGCACGTCACCCCCGTGGTGCAGGGCCTGCAGGGCGATCGAACGCAGCAGCGTGGAGGTGCCGCTGCCGGGCCGGCCGACGGCCAGCAGGTGCGGCTCGGTGGAGCGGGGACCGGTGCGCCACAGAACCGGCGGCACGTCGCGCGGCTCGTCGTCCTCCAGGACGGGCAGGGTGCGCTGCACGCCGTCGGCGTCGGTGAAGCCGAGCACGGTCTCGCCCGGGGAGGTCACGAACGGCTGGGCGGCGATACCCGTCGGCAGCGCCGCGAGCACGGCCAGGTCGAGCCGGTTGCCCTCCTCGTCCCAGTCGAAGCGGTACTCCCGGCCGCGCCCGGACTTGGCGTGCAGCAGGGCCTCGATCCGGGCCCGCGAGGCGGCCTCGCCGTCGGTGAAATAGGCGGGGTAGCGGATCCGGAGCCGGGTGATGCGGCCCGCGTCGTCGAAGGTGTGGCCGCTGAACGCCTTGTCCCACTCCCCACCGTGGGCGAAGAGCGGGTTCGGGTCGTCGGGGGTGGAGAAGTACGGCACGAGGGCCTCGTAGAGGGAGGCGAGCCGTTCGGTCTCGGCGTCGCTGGGCCCGGTCTTCACCGGGGTCCGGCCGCGTCCCCGCCAGGCCGCCGCCGCCATCAGGGTGATCAGGGCGAGGAGCGGGCCGTACGGGACGAGCGCCAGAACGAGGACGCAGGCGGCCCCCAGGAACAGCGCGGGACCACGCTTGTCCTTGGGGGTCTGGGCCCATCTGCGCCGCCCGGCCGAGGCGAGGATGCGCAGGCCGCGCCCGATGACGAGGAGTGGATGGAGGACGTCCGTGGCGCTGTCGGCAGCCGTGCGGGCAAGGTCGCGGCCCCGGGCCGGCGACAGGGTGCCGCTGCTGAGGATGCGGGGGAGTGGGCGCCTGGCCACGGGCGTCTCCTGGAGTTGTGTGCGGTGCGGGACGGTGCGGTCGGGCCGGCGCTAGAGCTTGATCCCGCCGAGCAGGCTCGCGAGGCTCGCCGTGCTCGCCGTGATGCTCGGGGCGATGGCGGAGCCGGCGAGGAAGAAACCGAACAGCGCGCATACGAACGCGTGCGACAGCTTCATCCCGTCCTTCTTGAAGAAGAGGAAGGCGATGATGCCGAGCAGGACGACGCCTGAGATGGACAGGATCATGAGAATTTCTCCTGGTGGGTGGGGACAGTCACCATCAGTTGTTCCAGGCTCACAGGAAGTATCAATGCGATAAAAGGTCCATACGGGTGAATCAAGGCTTTTTTCACTTGACCGGCGCAGGTTGACTCGTGCGCCCGGAGCGAAGCGGGGCCAATCAGGCCAACCCCGCGCCAACCCCAGCCAACGGGGATCCTTGCCTCGGCCTGACCTCCGTATGTGCAGGTCCGGGCGCTACTCTGGCGATTCACCCGTACGGCCGCGGCGCCGTACGCCCCCCTGCCCGCCCGGCCCGGGGAATTCTCACGTCAACAGCGAGTGGAAGGCGGTACGACAGATGAGCGAGCACGAGGCCACCGAGGGCGGCTCCCAGGGCGCTCCCGACGAGGACGTCATCGAGCTGGCCACCAAGATCTTCGACCTCGCCCGCCAGGGCGAGACCGAGACGCTCGCCGCGTACCTCGACGCCGGGGTCCCGCCCAACCTCACCAACGACCGCGGCGACACGCTCGTCATGCTGGCCGCCTACCACGGCCACGCCGCCACCGTCACGGCCCTGCTGGCCCGCGGCGCCGAAGCCGACCGTGCCAACGACCGCGGCCAGACCCCGCTCGCCGGCGCCGTCTTCAAGGGCGAGGAGGCCGTCATCCGCGCCCTGCTCGCCGGAGGAGCCGACCCGACGGCCGGAACACCCTCCGCCGTGGACACCGCCCGTATGTTCGCCAAGGCCGACCTGCTGGAACTCTTCGGAGCCGAGTAGTCCGTTTTTGCCCGTGACCTGGCATGGTCTGACCGGTCCGCTACCTCACGGGTTGGTCACGGCGGCCATAAATGTGGTCGCGGCGCACAAACCGGCTGGGTCATCATGGCGTCGGATTCGATTCGCGAGCACGGCGGACGGGCAGGAGCGGGCAGGACACGACGGGTGTCCGGACCCACCCCCTGCGCAGACCGGCCGACGTGGTCGCGAAGCACCGACGAGAGTGAGAAGGCAATGGTCTACATCGAGCGGAACATGACGGCGGACGTCCTCACATGCTGTTACGCGGCCCTGTGAATCCCGATTCCCGGTTGCGTCCCCAGCTTGATTTGAGGCCATTCCCATGTTCGAACCAGTCATAGCGCCAAGCGGCACCCTGCTCGGGCTCCTCCAGCGGGGCCGCGGCGACGGTACGCTGCACGCCCTCGCGGCACCCCGGGCGGAGGCCCTCGCGGCCCTCGACCAGTGCGTGGTCAGCGACCCGCGCCAGGACTGGCAGGTCGAGAACCGCTCGCTGTACTACGCGCGCCTGTACCTCGATCTCGACGGCCCCCTCGCCGCGATCGAGAGCCACCTCTTCAGCGCCGACGACCTCGTCGACGACACGGACCACCGGACCGGCCTCGCCCTGTCCGTCCTGGGCCACCTGGCCTCGTACGGCCGCGACGACGCGCTCATGCTGCTGCGCCGCTACGCCGCCTCCGGCGCCAACTGGGCCTGGGCCCTCGACGAGCTCGCCCTGCGCGACGACGACGAGGGGCTGCGCGGCCTCGCCACGCCGGTCCTCGCGAGATTCCCGGCCACGGCCGAGGGCGAGGCGCGGCTGGCCGCCGCCGTCCGCGACGCGTACGAGCCCCGGCCCTGGTGTCTGTGGGAAGAGACGCCCGAGTACGGCGAACGCCTGCGCGCAGCCCGCCAGCAGGGCTCCTTCGACCGCTGGCAGCGCCAGCTGACCCCCAACGGGCCCCGGCCCGGCTGGGGAGTCCAGGCCGTCTTCGACTGGGCCGCCGACGGGCTGCGCCGCGGAACCCCGCTGCACGTACCCGCCGCGCGCTGCCTCGCCGCCGTGGCCGCCCCCGAGGACCGCTCCGCGATCCTCGCGGCCGCGGCCGGCGCCGCCGGCGAAGCCGCCCGGGCCACCGCCCTGCACCACCTGGTCCTCGCCGAGCCGGAGAACCCGGCCGTACTGGACCTCATCGAAGCCGCCGGGGACGAGCCCGCCGTGGCCGCCTACGAGCGCATGTGCGGCCCCGCGGCCGTCGACCGGGCCCGCCAGTGGGTCCACCGCCCCGACGCGCTGGGCGCGGCCGCGGCCGCCCTCCTGGCCGCCCGGGGCGGAGCCGAGGACACCGGACTCGTCCTGGGTGCCCTCCGTTCCACCGTCCGCGGCTCCGGCCCGGACGCACAGCGGCTGTTCGCCCTGGTGGACGGGGCCGGCCGGCTCTCCATCGGCTGCGCGGCACCGGTGCTGCGCCACATCTACCGCGAGACGGCCTCGTCCCACCTGCGCGGGCGCGCGGCGCGCGCCCTGGCCAGCACGGACCCGTCCTTCGCGGCCGGCTTCGCCGTGGAATGCCTGTGGGACTGCGAGGAGACCACCCGCGAGGTGGCGGCCCACCACGCGGAGACGGCGGACGCCCGCGTGGCCCCGAGGCTCCGCAGGCTGGCGTCGGACCCGGCGGAGGAAGAGGACGTCCAGTCGGCGGTACGGAGCAGGATCGCGCCGGAGTCGGCGGTGTAGGGCGGGGCGGTGCGGGGCGGAGTCTGCGGACCCGGGGTCCGGAGGGCTGACCGGTGGCGGCGGACGTCAGGATCCGCCGACCGGGCGCCGGGAGAGCCGGTCGGGATGGCGGGGAGCGGGCCCGTCGAACCCGCGCCGGGTCGGCTGATCCCGATGCCCGCTGCTCCCGACCGGCTCTCCCGGCGCCGGTTCGACGGGCCCCACCCCCACCCCCTACCCCTGCACGAACCGCACCCGTACCCCCGGCCTCGCCTGGGCCGCTGCGTTCAGGGGCGGGCCCGGGGGGACCACCCCGATGACCGGGTAGCCGCCCGTCACCGGATGGTCGGCCAGGAACACCACCGGCAGGCCGTCCGGCGGGACCTGCACCGCACCCAGCACCATGCCCTCGCTCGGGAGTTCACCGCCTCGGCTGCGCGTCAGCCGTACCCCGGCCCCGGTGCGGAGCCCGATGCGGTTCGACGCCGGCGAGACCCGGAACTCCGCACGCCACAGGTCCGCGATCGAAGCCGGCTCGAACCAGTCCGCCCGGGGCCCCAGCCGCAACGGCAGCACCAGCTCGGTCGGCGCCCCCGGCACCCGCAGCGCATCCGCCCCGCGGACCGGATCCGGCCCGGCCGGGCCCACCGGCAGCAGTGTCCCGGCCGACAGGACACCCGGCCCCAGCCCCGACAGCAGGTCCGTCGAGCGACTGCCCAGCACCGGCGGGACGGCGAACCCTCCCCGCACCGCGACGTAGCTGCGCACCCCCGACTCCGCCCGGCCCACCTCCAGCTCCGCCCCGGCCCGAAGCCGGACCGGAGCTCCCCAGGCCGCCGCCCGGCCGGACACCCGTACCGCACAAGGCGCGCCCGTGACCGTCACGGTCACGGGAGCCAGCGCCCGCAGCACGACCCCGTCCAGGGTGGTCTCCAGGGCGGCCGCGTCCGGCGGGTTGCCCAGCAGCCGGTTGGCCAGGCCGTGCGCCCCCACGTCCAGCGCGCCCGACCGGGGCACCCCCAGGTGCGCGTATCCGGGCCGCCCCCGGTCCTGGACCGTGGTCAGCGCCCCAGGCCGCACCACCTCCAGCGCAGCACCCATCACTCCGCTCACTGCGCCACCTCCTCGAACCGCACCCGTACCCCCGGCGCGAACAGCGCCGCCGGCTCCCGTGCCGGATCCCACAGCACCGCGTCCGTGGTACCGATCAGCTGCCAGCCGCCGGGGGAGGAGCGCGGGTACACCCCCGCGTACTCGCCCGCCAGCGCCAGCGAGCCCGCGGGGACGGCCGTACGGGGCGTGGCACGCCGCGGCAGGTGAAAGCGCTCCGGCAGCCCGGTCAGGTAGCCGAAGCCGGGCGCGAAGCCGCAGAAGGCCACCCGGAAGACCGTCCCCGCGACGATGCCCGCCATCTCCCGCTCCCCGACCCCCCACAGCCGGGCCACCTCCGCCAGGTCCGGTCCGTCGTACCGCACCGGGACGGTGACCAGCGGCCCCCCGGTCTCCGCGAGCGGGGGCACTTCCCAGCGGGCGATCCGCTCCGCCAGCGCGCCCGGCTCGTGCACGCCGTCCAGCAGCACGGTCCGCGCGGCCGGCACGAGGTCCCGTACGCCGCCCAGCCCGCCCGCGTCCCGCCGCCGCAGCAGCTCCGCGTGGAGCGCGGCGACCTCCTCCGCCGAGTCCAGCTCGATCAGCAGCGCCTCGCCGCCCACCACCAGCGGCCTCACGCGAAGGCCTCCACGCGGACTCCCGCGGAGCCCAGCGCCTCGCGGACCCGCAGGGCGAGCAGCGCCGCCCCCGGGGTGTCCCCGTGCAGGCACAGCGAGCGCGCCGCCACCACCACCCGGCGGCCGTCGGCGGCTGTCACCGCGCCCTCGGCGGCCATGGCGACCGCCCGGGCGACGACGGCGTCCGGGTCGTGCAGCACCGCCCCCGGCTCACCGCGCGGCACCAGCGTCCCGGCCGGTGTGTACGCCCGGTCGGCGAATGCCTCCGGAACGGCCGTGAGACCCGCCTCCTCGGCGGCGGCCAGCAGCAGCGAGCCCGGCAGGCCCAGTACCGGCAGGTCCGCGTCCCCGGCGGCCGTCCGCACGCCCGCGACGACCGCGCCCGCCTGGTCTGCGTCGTGGACAGTGCGGTTGTACAGCGCACCGTGAGGTTTCACGTACGACACCCGGGAGCCGGCCGCCCGTGCGAAGACCTCCAGTGCCCCGATCTGGTACGCCACCTCGTCGGCCAGCTCGCCCGCCGGCACGTCCATGGAGCGCCGCCCGAAGCCCGCGAGGTCGCGGTACGCGATCTGCGCCCCGATCCGTACGCCCCGCTCCGCGGCCAGCTCGCAGACCCGGCGCATGATGGACGGGTCTCCCGCGTGGAAACCGCACGCCACGTTGGCGCTCGTGACGACGGACAGCAGGGCCTCGTCGTCCGTCAGAGTCCAGCGGCCGAACCCCTCGCCGAGGTCGGCGTTGAGGTCGATCAGAGGAGCGATCATGGGTGTGATCATGGAAGCCATGCGGTGAGCGTAGAACAGCGCCCGCGCCGTCGTACCGGGTTCCCCGGCGCCCGGGACGGAGCGGATCGCGTTCCCCGCGGCCCGGGACCGATCCGGCCGAACCATGCCGTTTGGGATGTTGTCCGTGACAGCGCCTAGTCTTTGTCCGTGACTCTCCCTGCCCCGGCGAAGACCCTTCCGTCCCCGGCGCCGGGCCCGGCCGCCGACGAGGGCCTGGCCCGGCGGCTGCGCGCGCTCGCCTGCACCGCCCCGCTGCACGACCTCGACGTACGCAAGGCCAACCTGGCCGGCGAGTACGGGATCTACGCGATGGCGGAGGTCGCGCTCGCCGCGATCGACCTGGTCACGCTCAACATGGACTTCGACACCGGCGCCGACCACGAGCAGATAGTGGCCCGGCTGCTGCCGCGCGTCGCCGCGCAGGCGCCGGACCGCCCGGCGGCCGAGCACGAGCGGGTGGCCCGCTGGGTGCTGGAGAACCTGATCAACGTCGGGAGCGTCGACCGGGGCTTCCGCGCGATCTACGGCACGTTCGGCCCGGACGGCGTCTACGTCCGCCGCGACTACGACTTCAAGCTGATCGAAGAGGTCCCCGGCTACGGCGGCGCGGTCTACCTCCGCACGACGGACGAGGCCGTCAACGTGCTGGTCGGCGCCCTCGACACGGACGTCACGAGCGCACAGATCGCCGCCGAGGTGAAGCTGGAGGTGCTCATCAGCCGCGGCCGGCTGGCGGACGCCCAGCTCGCCGCCGAGCAGGCCCGGTACCGCACGGTGCAGTACGCGGAGACCCTGCGCCGCACGTTGGACGCGACGCGGCGCAACGTCCGGGCGGTGGACTGGCTCCGGTCCGTGCCCGACATGATCGAGGAGGCCCTCGACCACGTGGCGGACCGGTACCGGCACGAGAACGCGATCCTGACGAACATCCGCAAGGCCCGCGACGAGGCGGAGGAGCCCGAGAACAAGCGGCGCGCCGCCGAGCTCGTCGACATCGTCAAGGACTGCATCCGCCGCCACACCCAGCTCCAGTCGAGGCTGCTGGACGCGGGCCCGCTGTTCCGCGCCGAGCAGGACCGCCAGGCCTTCGCGGCCCCGGCCCCGCGATCCGGAATCGACCTGTACGGACAGCTCGTGGCCCCGATCCTGCCGCTGCCCGTCGCGCAGGCCGGCCGGGTCACGGACGCCTTCTTCGCGGCGGGCACGGGCCTGCGCACGCCCGTTTCCGTCCGCGTCGCCGACCTGGTCGAGATCCTGCTCACACCGCCGGTGGAGCGCGAGCACCTCGGCGCGGAGATGCCGGAGCCGGACCTCATCGCGACCCCGGACGACAGCCGCTTCAGCGAGGAGCAGCTCGCCGCCGCGATGCAGCTCCTGGACCTGCCGCACGACGCCCCGCGCCGCCTGTCGGGGCTGCTCGCCGAAGCCCGGCGCAGCGACCCGGACCTGCCGTACCTGGTGGCCCTGCTGGCCGTGCACGCGGCGAGCCCGGCGGTCGGCACGGCGTACCGCCAGGGCGAGGAGCGGCTGCTCTTCGCGGTGGACGACGGTACGGAGCTCGACGACCCGGAATTCGGCGGTGCGGACCTGATCGTCGGCACGGCCCTGCTGGATGCCGCCGCGATGACGGCGGACCGAACGGAGGCGGCATGACCCGCACGACGCCCCGCGCCGTGAGCCGCGCTGCGCTCCCGGGGCCCGCCTCCGCGGGCGGCCGGGGGTGTGCTTCCGACGCCGGCGCACCGCACGCCCATCGCACCCGCACCCGCACCCGTATCCGCAGTTCCCGTACCGCCGAGGAGACCCACCCGTGAGCGACCACCACGCCGAGCACCCCGCGTGGAGCGAGCGGCAGCCCGCGTGGAGCGAGGCCGACGCGCCGTCGGCCCCCGTCGCGCCCGCCCCCGCAGGGGCCGTCACCCCCGCCGACGCCGCGGACGCCGCCCGGCTCGTCGCGTTCGGGCTCCAGCCGAAGCTGCTCCCGGCCCGCGACGCCGAGTACGCCGAGCTGCTGCGCCGCTACCGCGAGGACCCGGCCTTCGGCCGCCTCGCCGACGCCGTCGCGACCGGCCTCGGCCTCGTCGTGCTGGAGGTGTCCCCGCGGGCGGGCATGGCCGTGGCCGCCGGCGAGGACTCCGTGTTCGCCGTCCGCATGGGTGACTACGCCCGCCGGACCACCGCCGACTCCGCGGACCGGTTCCTGCACGGCCTCGCCCACCTCGCCGTCGCCGCCCTCGCCTTCCCCCGCCCCGAGGACCTCGCCGACGACGGCTACATCGGCCGCGTCACCGTCAACGGCGTCGACGCATTCGTCCGGCAGACCTGCCGCCGCCTGGAGGAGCGGGCCGAGGAGCTCGGCGAGAACACCGACCCGGCCACCGACGCCCCCGGCCTCGAAGCCGCCTGGCGCGTCTACGCCCGCCGCAGCGCGACCGGAGCCACCAAGGACGCCCGCCGCCTCGCCGGCTCCACGACCGGCATCGTCGGCAAGGCCGCCGCCTTCCTCACCGACTCCGGCTTCCTCCAGCGCACCGGCGACGACGCCGGCGGCACGTACCGCACCACCCCCCGCTACCAGCTCCAGGTCCGGGACATGGCGGGCAGCGCGGCCATGGCCGAGCTCCTGGAACTCGGCGTGGTCCCCGTCAGCGACGGCTCCGCCAGCCTCCTCCCGCCGCCCGAGGGCGACGACCTGGAGCTCGCGGCGGACGCCGGCCTGCCGTTCCACGCCTGAGTCCCGCCGCCCGACCCGCCCTCCGTACCACCCACGTACGACCCACGAGCCATCACGAGAGTCCGCCGCCATGTACGAGCTGTCCCGGATCCGCCTCTACTCCATCGGGCCCGCCGGTGCGCGCTACGCCGACACCGTGCTCGACCTGCGCGGAGTCGGTGAGCCGGTGCCCCACCCGGCGCCCGCCCAGGCGGAGTTCTTCGAGGACGAGCCCACCGGCCCGCCGCGCCGCCCCGCGCCCGCCGGGGTGCTCTTCCTGGAGAACGGCGGCGGCAAGTCCGTCCTGCTCAAGCTGATCTTCTCGGTGATGCTGCCCGGCCACCGCAACACCCTCGGCGGCGCCAGCTCCGGCGTCCTGCGCAAGTTCCTGCTCGCCGACGACTGCGGCCACGTGGCCCTGGAGTGGCAGCACACCCAGACCGGCGAGTGCGTGGTCGTCGGCAAGGTCAGCGAATGGCGCGGCCGCCAGGTCTCCAACGACCCGCGCAAGTTCGCCGAGGCCTGGTACTCCTTCCGCCCCGGCCCGGGCCTGAGCCTGGACAACCTTCCCGTCGCCGAGGCCACCGCCGTCCGTCCGCCCGTCGAAGGAGCCTCGGGCGCCCAGGGCCGGCGCCGCACGATGAAGGGCTTCCGCGACGCCCTCACCGAGGCGGGCAAGGCGTACCCGCACCTGGAGGTGTACTTCGAGGAGATCCACGACCGCTGGAACGAGCACCTCACCGAACTCGGCCTCGACCCGGAACTCTTCCGCTACCAGCGCGAGATGAACGCGGACGAGGGCGAGGCCGCCGGCCTCTTCGCGGTCAAGAAGGACTCCGACTTCACCGACCTCCTGCTGCGCGCCGTCACCGACACCCGTGACACCGACGGCCTTGCCGACCTGGTCCACGGCTTCGGCAACAAGCTCGGCCGCCGCGCCGAGCTGATGGCCGAACGGGACTTCACCGCCGGTTCGGTGGACCTGCTCACCAAGATCGTCGAGGCCGCCGAGACCCGCTCCCGGCTCCGCGACGTCCACGCGGGCGCGGAGCGCCGCACGCGCACCCTCGCCCGGCGGCTGTCCGCCCGTGCCGCCGAGGAGCGCGGACGCGCCGCCGACCTCGCCCAGCGCGTCACCGGCGCCGCCCACGGCGTCACCTCCGCCGAGTCCGCACGGGCCCGCAGCGCCGCCGTCTCCGCCGAACTCGCCTACCGGCACGCCTCGCTGGCGCTGACCGTCGCGGACAAGGCCGCCGCCGCCCAGCGCCGCGAACTCCTCGAAGCCCGCACCCTGCACTCCGCGTGGCAGGCCGCCGAGACCGTGCTGCGCCACCGTGCCGCGGGCGACCGCTCGGCCCGCGTCGCCGCCGCGATCCTGGAGGCCGAGCGGGACGCCGCCCCGGCGCTCGCCGCCCGCGCCACCGCCGCCGCCGCGCTCGTACGGGCCCTGCACACCGCCGCCGAGGACGGGGAGCGGGTCGCCAACGAGGAGGAGGAGCGGTCCGCCGCCCTCCAGGAGGCGGGCGAGGCCTCCCACCGGGACGCCACGGCCGCCGCCACTGCAGCCCAGCGGGCCCGCAGCGAAGCCGAACACCTGCGGGCCCGGCTCGCCGAGGTCCAGCAGGAGACCGCCGAGGCCGTCCGCGCAGGCTGGCTCGACGACTCGGCTCCCGACGCCGACCCGGCCCGCGCCGCCCTCGCCGCCAGTGACGCCGAGAAGACCGCCGTGGCAGCCTGGGACGAGGCCCGCGAGGCCGCCCGCACCGCCGCCGACGCCGCCCGCGAGGCCGCCGCCGCGGAATCCCGCGCCGAACTCACCGCCGCCCGCGCCGCGGACGCCGCCGACGCGGCCGAAGCCTCGCACGACGCCGAGTACCGGGCCGCGGCCTCCCTCGCCGCCTCCCCGCGCCTGGCGGAGCTCCTCGGCCTCCCCGCGGCCCCCGCGGCCGTCGACGCTGCCGTACCCCGCCCGCGTAACGGGAACGCCGCCGGGCCCGGTACGGCCGCCGGTCCGGCGGGCACCTCCGCGGCCCCCGCGGGCGCCCCCCGGTCCACCGCCACCGCGGGCGGGCTCACCGTCGAGGACCTCGACCGCGGCGCCGACGAGCTCCGCACCCTGCTCACCGACGGAGTCGCCTCGGCCGAACGCCAGCTGTTCGAGCTGCGCACCGCTGCCGCGGACGACGCCCGCATCCTCGGCGCGCTCGGCGACGGCGGACTGCTGCCGCCCGGCCCCGACGTCCTCGCCACCGTCGAGTACCTCGGCGAACACGGCATCCCGGCCCTGCCCGGCTGGCGCTACCTCGCCCAGTCCGTGGACCCTGCCGACCACGCCGCCGTCCTCGCGGCCCGCCCCGAACTCGTCGACGGCGTCGTCATCACCGACCCCGACACCCACTCCCGGGCCCGCGAGGTCCTCTCCGGCGCCGCCCTGCTGCCCCGCTCCACCGTCGCCGTGGGGACGGCCGCCGCCCTGCTGGCCCCCGTGCCCCCGGCCGGCGACGAATCCGCCTCCGGCGTGTTCCTCGTACCGCCGAACCCGGCCATGCACGACGAGCACGCCGCCGACGAGGAGCGCCAGGCGCTGCGCACCCGCGCCACCGCCCGCGACACCGAGATCCGCGACCTGGCCGCCCGCCTCGCCGGGGACCGCGAACTCGCCGCCCGCCTCGCCTCCTGGCGCACCGGCTGCCCGCCCGGCCGCCTCGCCGAGCTCGCCCGGCACGCCGAGGCCGCCCGCGTCTTCGCCGAGGAGGCCGACGCCGAGCTCGCGGAGGCCCGTACCGTACGCGCCGAAGCCGACGAGGCCGCCGCCGACGCCGCCCGCATCCGCGACGAGCGCCAGGACACCGCCCAGCGGGCCCGCCGCGCCGCCGACGCCCTCGCCGGACTCGCCTTCCGCCTGCGCGAGCGCGCCGGCTGGCAGGCCAAGGTCCGCGAACTCGCCGACGACGCAGCCGAGTCCGAGGCCCGCGCCGAGGTCTGCCTGGACCGGGCCCGCGCCGCCGACGAGGACCGCCGCGCCGCCCAGCGCGCCGCCGACGACGCCCGCCGTACCGCCCGCGCGCTGCGTGCCGAACGCGCCGAGATCGCAGGCGCCCCCGAGGCCCTGCCCGAGGACGACGGCACCGCCAAGGCGCCCCTGCCCGACCTCCGCGAGGCCTACCGGGCCGCTTCCCGGCTGTACGAGAAGGTCGGCGTCGGCGCCGACCTGCGCGCCGAGCAGGCCCGCGCCGAGAGCGACGAGAGCGCCGCCCTCGCCGAACTCGACCGGCTCACCAACAAGGTCCGCACCCGGGCCGCCCAGCTCCTCGAAGGCACCGACGGCGCCGACGGCCCCTCCCGCCAGGCGGCCGCGGCCCGCGCCGAGTCCCTCGTGCAGATGCTGGAGACCCGGGCGTCGACCGCCAGCGAGCAGCTCGGCCGGCTCCGCGGCGAGGCCGAACGGCACGCCCCCACCGAGGGCGAGGCGCACACCGACCTGCCAGAGGAACTGATCCCCGGCGACGTCGAACAGGCCCAGGCCCTGCTGCGGACCGCCACCGCCCAGCTCGCCGCGCACACCGCGGCCGTCGAGACCGCCCGGGCCGCCCACGCCGACCTGCTGCGCGCCCACCGCACCGCCGAGGACGGCGCAGGGGGCTTCGACGAGACCGCGGCGATGCTGCGGGACCTGCTGCGCGACCACACCCACCAGGACGACGAGCACGAGCCGGCGGCCCACCCGGGCACGCTGGAGGAGGCCCGGCAGTCCGCCGCCGAGGCCCGCCGCTCCCTGCGCGGCTGCGCGGCCGACCTCTCGGCCGCCGAGTCCGCGGTGCGCGAGGCGAGCGACATTCTGGTCCGCCACGCCAACGCCAACCGGTACGAGCAGGTACGGACCCCCGCGCGCCAGCAGATCCGCGAACTGCCCGCCTCCGCCCTGCCCGAGCACGCCGCTGCCTGGGCGGCGGCCTTCGCGCCCCGGCTGCGGGTGCTCACCGACGAGCTGGCCCAGCTGGAGCGCAACCGCGACAGCATCGTGGACCGGCTGCGCGGACTGGTGGAGTCCGCCCTGGCGACGCTGCGCTCCGCCCAGCGGCTCTCCCAGCTCCCGGAAGGCCTGGGGGAGTGGTCGGGCCAGGAGTTCCTGCGCATCCGCTTCGAGGAACCGGACCAGGCCACCCTCACGGAGCGGCTCGGCGAGGTCATCGACGACGCCACCCGCACGGCCGTGAAGAAGAACAGCAGCGCCTCCTTCGGAGAGGGCCGCCGCGACGGCATGTCCCTGCTGCTGCGCGGAGTCCAGGCCGCCCTGGAGCCCAAGGGCATCTCCGTCGAGATCCTCAAGCCCGACGCGGTGCTGCGTGCCGAGCGCGTGCCGGTGGGCCAGATGGGCGACGTGTTCTCCGGCGGCCAGCTGCTGACCGCCGCGATCGCGCTGTACTGCACGATGGCGGCGCTGCGCAGCAACGACCGCGGCCGGGACAAGCACCGCCACGCGGGCACGCTGTTCCTCGACAACCCGATCGGGCGCGCGAACGCCACGTACCTGCTGGAACTCCAGCGGGCCGTGTCCGACGCGCTCGGCGTCCAGCTGCTCTACACGACCGGACTGTTCGACACCACGGCCCTGGCGGAGTTCCCGCTGGTCATCCGGCTGCGCAACGACGCGGACCTGCGGGCGGGCCTGAAGTACATCAGCGTCGAGGAGCACCTGCGCCCGGGCCTGCCCCAGCAGTCCCCGGAGGGGGAGAGCATCCACGGAGAGATCACCGCGACCCGCATGTTCCGCCGTTCCGCGGTCGGTTCCTGACCGCGGCCCCGGGAGTCCCCGGCGGGCCGGCCGTCCGCGGTCCGGCCCGCCGGTGCGGCTGCTATCCCCGGCCCGAGGTCGCCTGGTAGCGCCTGTCCGCGCCGGGAGGCGGCCACACGGCCGGGCGGGCGCCCGCGGGCTCGCCGCCCCGCGGTATTCGGCCCGTCGCGCCGCCCGCCGCCGAGCGGGCCTCCCGGCGGGCCCGGCGCCGCTCGCGCCGACGGCCCCGCGCCGTGCTGCTCGGCTCCGACACCACCCCGTACCGCTGGTTCCACATCTGCCGGGTGATCAGCACGTCCAGCACGCCCCACGTGGCCACGACCGTCCCGGCTATCGCGCCGAGCCCCATGGGCAGGGCCAGCCAGGAGCCGGTGAGCATGAGGAAGAAGGCGACCGTCGCCCCGGTCAGGGTGACGGCCACGATCAGCACCGCCCGCACCGCCGAATCCCGCACCGGGTCCGGCATCCGGGGCCGCCGGGCCGGCTCCTCCTCCCACAGCGACCGTCCCTGCACGCCCGCCGACGCGCCGGTGTTCTCGTACATCCCCATCGCACGCTCCCACCCCGACGAATCCCCTCGAACAGGTAGACGTTCGACGTCGCCGAGAGATTCCCGTATCCCGGACTCCTCCCCAGCACCTGCCCCTCCCGGAACGAAGAATTCCAGCCATCCATCCGGTTGCGGGAACTGACACCCCACCAAGTGTCATCTGCCACATAACGGGCTGCTCTTGACCGGATGTATCGGACAACTCGTGATCTACACCCGGGGTCCCGGCCGAAAACGTCCGGACATGCCTTCGAAGCCGCTCCCCGGCAGTAGTAGGCTCACGCCGTTTAAATGACGGAACACCGATCCCGGACAACGGGGTTGAGCTGGGGAGGCTGGGGAGGCCATGCGCTTTCGCGGGAAGTCCATCCGCCGGAAGATCGTGGCGTTGCTCCTTGTGCCGCTCATCTCCCTCACCGCCCTCTGGGGTTTCGCCACCGTGATCACCGGCCGCCAGGCCGTCCAGCTCCTCGACGTCGCCTACGTCATCAACAAGGTCGGCTACCCCGTCGAGGACGTCGTCCGCGTCATCCAGAAGGAACGCCGCCAGACCCTCGTCGTCCTCGGCGACCCCCGCGCCTCCACCGCAACCGCCGAACTCACCAAGCGCCGCGCCGCAACCGACGAGATCGTCGACCGGATCAGCAAGAACGCCAAGGATCCCGAGGTCGCGGACGAACTGGCCCCGGCAGCCGCCCAGCGCCTCGACTCCATCCTCGACGCCTTCCGCGGCATCGGCGCACTGCGCCGCTCCGTCGACCAGAACACCCTGGACCCGAGCCAGGCGCTGGAGCTGTACAGCCGGCTCGTCGACCCCTGCTACGAGTTCCTGATGAACCTCCACGCCCTGGAGAACGTGGAGATGGACAAGCAGGGCCGCGCCCTCGTCGGCATCACCCGCGCCCGCGAGACGCTCTCCCGCGAGGACGCCGTCATCGCCGCAGCCCTCGCCGCCCGCAACGTCAGCCCCGCGGACATCCGGCGCGTCTCCGACCTCGCCGCCAACCGCACGCTGCTCTACGAGTTCAACCTCGCGATCCTCCCGGCCGACGACCGCGAGCTGTTCGAGCAGTACTGGAGCAGCCCCGACACCAAACCGCTGCGCGACGCGGAGGAACGGTTCATCTCCGGAGGCGCAGGAAAGAACCCCCGCGTCACCGCCACCCAGTGGGACGAGGCCGCGAACAAGGTCCTCGACGACCTCGCCACCATGGGCACCGCCGCCGGCGACCGCTACCAGAAGCGTGTCGAACCCGTCGCCATGGACGTCCTCGTCCAGGCGGCGATCGCCGGCGTCCTCGGCTTCATCGCCCTCGTCGTCTCCCTCGTCCTCTCCGTGCGCATCGGCCGCGACCTGGTCCGCGACCTGTCCCGGCTCCGCAAGGAGGCCCACGAGGTGTCCGGCGTCCGGCTGCCCGCCGTGATGCGCCGCCTCGCCGCCGGCGAACACGTGGACATCGAGACCGAGGCCCCGCGCCTGGAGTACGAGAAGGACGAGGTCGGCCAGGTCGGCCAGGCCCTCAACACCCTCCAGCGCGCCGCCGTCGAGGCCGCCGTCAAGCAGGCGGAGCTCCGCCGGGGCGTCTCCGAGGTGTTCGTCAACCTGGCCCGCCGCAACCAGGTCCTGCTGCACCGCCAGCTGACCCTGCTCGACACGATGGAACGGCGCACCGAGGACGCCGAGGAGCTCGCCGACCTCTTCCGCCTCGACCACATGACCACCCGCATGCGCCGCCACGCCGAAGGCCTCGTGATCCTCTCCGGCGCGGCCCCCTCCCGCCAGTGGCGCAAACCCGTCCAGCTCATGGACGTCGTACGGGCCGCCGTCGCCGAGGTCGAGGACTACGAGCGCATCGAGGTACGCCGCCTGCCGCGGCTCGGCATCGCCGGCCCCGCCGTCGCCGACGTGACCCACCTCGTCGCCGAACTCCTGGAGAACGCCACCGTGTTCTCCCCACCGCACACCGCCGTCCAGGTGCACGGCGAGCGCGTCGCCAACGGCTTCACCCTGGAGATCCACGACCGCGGCCTCGGCATGAACCCGGAGGCGCTGCTCGACGCGAACCTCAGGCTCGCCGAGACCCCCGAGTTCGAACTCTCCGACACCGACCGCCTCGGCCTGTTCGTCGTCAGCCGTCTCGCGCAGCGCCACGGGGTCAAGATCGTCCTCCAGCCCAGCCCGTACGGCGGCACCACCGCCGTGGTGTTCCTCCCGGCGGCCCTGCTGACCGAGGCTCCCGACACCAACGGCACCGGCCTGCGCCTCGACGACGGCAAGGGAGGCCGGGCCGGCCAGGGCGGCAGGATCGGCCGCGGCCCCGCCCGGTCCGCCCCGGCCGCCGTCGAGCGCGCTCCGGCCGGCCGCGCGCCGGCCGCACCCGGACTGCGCGGCCCGGTCGAACTGGAGGCCCCGCTCGGCGTGCTCGGACTGGACGGCCTCGACGACCCGGCCGCCCTGGACGAGGTCACCACCGGAATCACCGGGCTCACCGGAGTCGGCACCCGCCCCGCCATGGCCACCCTCGACGACGAGACCCCGCCGAACGGCACCCCGCGCAGCGCCCTGCTGGGGCTCCGCCCGGCGGACCGGCCGCACACCGACCGCAAGGCCGGCCCGGACCGCGAGCTGCCGGCCCCCACCGGCCCGGTCCGGCTGGACAGCCACCGCCCCGAGGCGCTCCGCAGCGCACGCGCGGACGGCGCCGGCGCCCGGTCCGCGGGTGCCGTCCCGCTCCCGCGCCGCAGGCCCACGCCGACGCTGGTCGCCGAGCACGGCCGCCGCGTGGAGCCCCGCCCGGTGTCCGCGGTCCCGAGGCCCGCGCCGGACCGGGAGCCGGACACCGGGCTGCGTACGGCCGGGCCCGGTGCGGCCGTGCCCGCCACGGGCCCCGGAGGGCTGCCCAAGCGCGTCCGCCAGGCCAGCCTGGCGCCCCAGTTGAAGAACGCCCCTGCCCCCGCACCCGCCGAAGCCGCAGCCGACCCGGTGGCCGACCGCGACGCGGAAGAGGTACGTACGCGCATGTCCGCACTCCAGCGCGGCTGGACGGCCGGCCGCGAGAAGCACGCACAGCAGCAGTCCGGGACCGGGGCAGGCACTTCCGCCGCCACAGGTCCCGGATCCGAGAACGAGGGGGACGGTCGATGACCGCACCGCAGACCGGCAACGACACCCGGGGCCGCGGCTCCGGTCCGCTCAACTGGCTCCTCGACGAGCTCGTCGACCGGGTCGCCAGCATCCGCAAGGCGGTGGTCCTCTCCGGCGACGGCCTGCCCACCGGCAGCTCGAAGGACCTGACCCGCGAGGACAGCGAGCACCTGGCCGCCGTGGCCTCCGGCTTCCACAGCCTGGCCAAGGGCGTCGGCCGCCACTTCGAGTCCGGCAGTGTCCGCCAGACCGTGGTCGAGCTGGACGAGGCCTTCCTCTTCGTCATGGCCGCCGGCGACGGCAGCTGCCTGGCCGTGCTGTCGGACGCCGACTCCGACGTCGGGCAGGTCGCGTACGAGATGACCCTGATGGTCAAGCGGGTCGGCGACCACCTGGCGACCGCTCCCCGCTCCGGGCTGCCAGCCGGAGGGTGAGGGCGGACGGCATGAGCGATCCAGGCCAGAACCGCCAGGACCACCCCGCGGCCGCCCCCGGTGCACCGGGCCCGTCGCAGGAGCCCGCCCACCCGCACTGGTTCGACGACGAAGCGGGGCCCGTCGTACGCCCGTACGCCATGACCCGGGGCCGGACCAGCCACGCCGGCCGGCACCGGCTCGACCTGATCGCACTCGTCGTCGCCGAACCGGCGGCCGACGATCCGGTCTGGGACATGACCCTGTCCCCGGAACACTCCGACATCCTCGGACTGTGCCGGGAGCGGCCGCAGTCGGTCGCCGAACTCGCGGCCGAACTCGACCTCGCGGTCGGGGTCGTACGCGTCCTGATCGGAGACCTGGTCGACGAGGAACTGGTCCACGTGACCCGGCCGGTACCGCCGGCCGAACTGCCCGATGAATCCATTCTGCGTGAGGTGATCGATGGCCTTCGGGCGCTCTAGCCGCACCGGTGCCATGCACGCCGTGTCGCCGGTCGAGCCGCTGACCCTGAAGATCCTGGTTGCGGGCGGCTTCGGGGTGGGCAAGACCACCCTGGTCAGTGCGGTGAGCGAGATCAGACCGCTGCGGACCGAGGAACTGCTCTCCGAGCCGGGAGCCGGCATCGACGACACCGGGGGAGTGGAGGGCAAGAGCACCACCACCGTGGCGATGGACTTCGGTCGCATCACGCTGCGCGAGGACCTGGTGCTCTACCTGTTCGGCACGCCCGGACAGGACCGCTTCTGGTTCCTGTGGGACGAGCTGGCCCAGGGGTCGCTCGGCGCCGTGGTCCTCGCCGACACCCGCCGCCTCGCCGACTGCTTCGCCGCCGTCGACTACTTCGAGCGGCGCGGGATCCCCTTCGTGGTCGCGGTCAACTGCTTCGACGGGGCCGAACGCCATCCGGTGGTGACCGTACGGGAGGCGCTCGACCTCGATCCCGAGGTACCGGTGCTCCTCTGCGACGCCCGGGACCGGGAATCCGTGAAGGACGTGCTGGTGGGGGTCGTGGAACACGCGATGTCGCTGGCACGGGCCCGGCGCCGCAGCCTGACCGCCGGGACCTGACCGCTGCGGCCTGCCCGCACGGACCCGGGGACCTCGCGCACAGGGAGGCGGCCCGTACCCCCGCCGACTGGGGTACGGGCCGCAGCTCTCATGGGGGGACGAAGGGCCTCGGCCGTGGCGTCGTACCCGGCGGGAGGCTGTGGAGCGAGTGTGAACCTGCCGCCCGGAGCCGTCAAGCGTTCGGACAACAGCTTCTGTTCAGGTCCGCACCCGGCCGTCGCCGTCACCGTCACCGCACGGCGACGACGGCCGAACCGTGCCCGAACAGCCCCTGGTTCGCGGTGATCCCGGTATGTGCCCCCGGCACCTGCCGGTCCCCGGCCGTGCCGCGCAACTGCCAGGTCAGCTCGCAGACCTGGGCGATGGCCTGCGCCGGGACCGCCTCCCCGAAGGAGGCCAGCCCGCCGCTCGCGTTCACCGGCACCCGCCCGCCGAGCGCCGTCGCGCCCTCCCGTACGAGCTTGGCCCCCTCGCCCTCGGCGCACAGGCCGATGTCCTCGTACCACTCCAGCTCCAGGGCGGTGGAGAGGTCGTACACCTCGGCGAGCGAGAGGTCCCCGGGGCCGAGCCCGGCCTCCTCGTACGCGGCCCGGGCGATCGAGGCCCGGAACGAGCCCGCCGCAGGCCCCGGGGCGGTCACCGAGTCGGTGGCGATGTCCGGGAGGTCGAGGACCGTACGCGGATACGCCGGCGTCACCGTCGACACCGCCCGGATCCGCACCGGATCGGCGATCCCGCGCGAGCGTGCGAAGTCCATGCTGCTCAGCACCAGCGCCGCGCCCCCGTCAGAGGTGGCGCAGATGTCGAGCAGCCGGAGCGGGTCGGCGACGACCGCCGACTGCGCGACCTCCTCGGCCGTGACCGGCTTGCGGTAGCGGGCGTGCGGGTTGAGGGCGCCGGCCGCGGCGTTCTTGACCTTCACCCGGGCGAAATCGTCGAGGGTGTCCCCGTACACGGCCATCCGGCGGCGCGCGTAGAGGGCGAAGTACGCCGGGTTCGTGGCGCCCAGCACGCGGAACCGCAGCCAGTCCGGATCGTCCGGCCGGTCCCCGCCCGCCGGGGCGAAGAACCCCTTGGGCGCGGCATCCGCGCCGACCACCAGGACGACGTCGGCCAGCCCGGCCAGGATCTGCGCCCGCGCCGCCCCGATGGCCTGGGCCCCCGAGGCGCAGGCCGCGTACACGCTGGTCACCCGCGCGCCCTGCCAGCCGAGGGCCCGGGCGAAGGTCGCGCCGGCCACATAACCGGGATATCCGGAGCGCACGGTGTCGGCCCCGACGATCGACTGGACGTCGGCCCACCCCAGCCCGGCGTCGGCGAGGGCGGTCCGGGCCGCGGCCCGCCCGTACTCGACGAAGCTGCGGCCCCATTTGCCCCAGGGGTGCATACCGGCCCCGAGGACCGCGACGTCGGCGACGGCGGCGGTCACGCGCCCACCCCCACCGGCCGGAACCGCCAGGTCGTCCAGACGGTCCCGGCATCCTCGTTCAGCACCCCGGCGACCACCTCGACCTCCATCCCGACCGCCAGATCGGCGACGGTGATCCCCGGAGCCGCCTGCCCGAGCACGACCATCCCCTCGGCCTCCAGCTCCACCGCGACCAGGGTGTACGGCGCCCAGGGCGCGTCCGGGTCGGACACGTACGGCGCGGGCGGCCGGTACCGGCCGTCGGTGTAGGACCACACCCGGCCCCGCGGGGACAGCGGCACCTCGGCGAGCTCCCCGCCGCCGGGGCAGTGCGGGTTGCGGCAGTACGCGTCCTCACGGGGGAAGAACACCGCGGTGCAGGCGGAGCAGCGGGTGCCGAGCAGGCGGAATCCGCCCTCCGCGCCCGCGTCGGTGAACCACCCGCTCACCACGGGTGTACGTGTGCGTTCCAAGACCCCTCCCGACCGCCGGACTATCTGACGAAGCGTCAGAAGTCTGCCACGGGAGGGCGGTGCGGGTCACCGGTTCTCGGCGAGCCACTTCCGGGCGATCTCGGCCAGCTCCGCGTCCCGCCCGGCCAGCATCATCCGGACCATCTGCGCGTCCCCGCGCAGCGACCAGCCCGGATGCCCGAAGGCGGCCGGGTTGTTCTTCTCGATCAGGAAGTGCGCGGGCCAGGCGGTCCCGTACCCGATGAGCGGGAGCGCGGCGAGGTAGCGCCCCCGCCCGCGCGCCAGGCCGTACGCGGTGAGGGCGAGCCCCGTGAGGGTGCCGGCGAGGTGGACCCAGCGGGTGGCGGCGCGGGAGTGCATGGCGACGTAGTAGGGCCAGAACTCCTCTGGGGGCACCTCCCGGCGGTAGCTGGGGGAGAAAGGAATGTCATGCCGGCACGGTACTCACGGCCGGACCGAGGCGGCAGCGGCCGGGAAGTCGAAGAACGAATCGGGAAAGGCCTCGGGCTCGAACGTGAAATGCCACCATTCCTCGGGCAGGTTCACGAACCCCTGCGCGGAGAGCGCCTGCCCGAGCAGCTTCCGGTTGGCCCGGGCGGCGCCCGTGATCCTCGGGTCGTCGGTGTGCGAGAGCGGACCGAACCGGTCGAACGGGGTCCCCATGTCGACGGGCCGGCGCAGCGGCAGCCGCACGAGCGTCACGTCGACGGTACTCCCGCGGCTGTGCCCGGACTTCTCGGCGATGTACCCGTCGGGAATCAGCCGTGCCTTGTCCACGTCCGGGTAGAACTCCGCCTTCGTGGACTGGTCCTGGCCGTCCGCCGCCCACCGCACGAACCGCTCCACCGCCCGCTGCGGCCGGTAGCAGTCGTACACCGTCAACGCATACCCGCGCCGCAACAGCTCCCGCTGGGCTTTGCGCAGCGCCTCGGCGGCGGGGCGGGCGAGCAGGCATACGGGCTCCTCGTACCCGTCCACGACCGCGCCGGTGAAATTGTGGGCGGTGGCGTACCTGATGTCCTGCCCGATGGTGGGATCGACCTCGGAGAGCAACGCGAACCCGGGCGGCGCCGAGCCCCCCGCGAGCAGCGCCGCACAGCCCACGACTCCCACAACCGCAAGCATCCTCATACCCCGTGGCATACCATCGCGGAATGCAGGCACAGCCGAGGGACTCGCACTGTTCCACCTGCGGATCGCTGTTCGACACGACCGCCTGGCCCCGTACGTGCGCCTCGTGCGGCGCGGTCACCTACCGCAACCCGCTCCCCGTGGCCATCGCGCTGCTCCCGGTGGAGGACGAGGCGGGAACCGGGCTGGTGGTGATCACCCGCACCATCGAGCCGGCCCTCGGGGGCATCGCCCTGCCGGGCGGCTTCATGGACTTCGGCGAGGAATGGCGCGACGCGGTCGTCCGCGAGCTCCGCGAGGAGACGGGCATCCACGCCCCGGCCTCGGAGGTCGTCCTGGCCGACGCCATGAGCTCCCCTGCGGGCCACCTGCTGCTCTTCGGCCTCCTGCCCCTACGCCCGACGGCATCGCTTCCGCCGTCGGCCCCGACGGACGAGACCACGGGCTGGCACGTCCTGCGGACCCCGGCGGAGCTGGCGTTCCCCCTCCACACCCGGGCCGCGGCGGCGTGGTTCGCGGGACGCTACGGCGGCTGACGGCGGGGATCCATCCGGAAGCCCGCCTGCCGGTCACCCTCCGAGGCCTCGCACGAGGTCCGTCAGCGCCACCACCGCCAGGGCAGCCGCCGTCACCGCCAGGCCCCGCCCCCACAGCGCCTTCAACGGCACCGGCCGGACCGGCAGGCACGCCCCGGCGGCCAGCGGGAGCAGCGCGCTCGCCACCGCGGCCGACCAGAGCCCCCCGAGGGATCGGGCCGGGAACGCCTGCTGCGTCGCGACGAGCAGCCCCCACGCCAGAAGCAGCTGGCAGGCACCCACGACTTCGGCTCCCGGTGCGACGTCCCATCGGCGTGGACGGCGCAACGCCCGCAGCCCGGGTACGTACGTCCGCGCGGGCCTCGCCGGGCTCGCCAAGACCATCACAGGCCCCCTGATCGAACGGCTCCAACGGCAGCACGGCAGGTGCGCCGCACAGGAGCAGGATCTTCCGGCGGCCTATGGCGGAGCTAGAGCCGCCCTGGAAGGCGTTCGCCGGATCCGGAAGGACCGGAAGGACCGGAAGGACCGGAAGGACCGGAAGGACCGGAAGGACCGGAAGGACCGGAAGGACCGGAAACCTCTCCGTGAGCCGCACCGGAAGGGCCCCCGCGGCCGGGCCCGAGCCCGCGTACCTGCACCCCCTCCACCGGCTCACCGGCCTCGTCCTCCACCACCACCGCGTCCTCCAGCCACCGCACCGTGTACCGCTCGACCACGCCCGCCTCGAAGCCCGGTCCCGGGTCCCGGATCACCACCCCGCCGCCCGTGCGCCCCCGCGCCGGAGCCCATGCCTCCAAGGCCACCCGGCCGTCACCGGGCCGGCGGACCGGCAGCACCGACCCCGCCCGGGCCAGTACCGGGATCCGCCCCGGCGGAGCGTCCAGCAGGATCTGCCCGGGGCCCTCGTACGCCGCACCGGTCGCCGTGTCGTACCATCGCCCGCGGGGCAGCCGGACCGCCCGCCGGTCCGCCCCGCACTCCAGCACCGGCGCCACCAGCAACGCGTCCCCGAGCAGGAACGCGTCCTCGCAGTCCCGTAGCACCCGGTCCTCCGGAGCCCCCCACCACAGCGGCCGTACGTACGGGGCCCCCGTCCGCCGCGCCAGCTGGGCCAGCGTCAGGAAGTACGGCCGCAGCCGCTCCCGCTCGGCCAGCACGGCCCGCGCCTGCTCCTCCGCCTGCGGCCCGAACTCCCACGGCTCCCGCCGCCCGGCCCAGATCGCCGAGTGGGTGCGGAACAGCGGCAGGTACGACCCCAGCTGGAGCCACCGCAGATACAGTTCCGGCGACGGCGAGCCGCCGAAACCGCCGACGTCCGGGCCCGAGTACGGCACCCCGCACAGGCCCAGCCCCAGCACCAGCGCCAGCGAGGCCCGCAGCCCCTCCCAGCCGGTCTCCACGTCCCCCGACCAGGAGCCCCCGTACCGCTGCATCCCCGCCCACCCCGACCGGGAGAAGAGGAACGGCCGCTCCGCGGGCCGCAGCCGCACCAGCCCCTCCCACCCCGCCCGCGCCATCCCGAGCGCGTACACGTTATGCGCGGCCCGGTGGTCCCCGCCGGCGCCGTCCATCGAATGCCGCGCCGAACGCGGCAGCGTCATGTCCCCGAACGGAGCGAAGGACACCGGCTCGTTCATGTCGTGCCACACCCCGGAGAAGCCCTGCTCCAGCCGCTCCGCATACAGCCCGCCCCACCAGGCGCGCACCGCCGGATCCGTGAAATCGGGGTACGCGCACTCGCCGGGCCAGACCTCGCCCCGCACCTCCTGCCCCTGCGCGTCCCGTACGAAGGCCCCGCCCGCCCCCACCGCACGGCCCGACGCGTGGACGGCGTCGCCCGCCTTCACCGCCGGGTCGACGATCGAGACGAGCCGTACGCCCTGCTCCGCCAGCTCCCGGGCCAGCCCCGGCAGATCGGGGAACCGCTGGGTGTCCACCGTGAAGACGCGATGCTCGTCGTAGTGGTCGATGTCCAGGTGCACCGCCGACAGCGGGAGCCCGCGCCCGGTGTACCCGGACACCACCCGCCGCACCTCCTCCGCACTCCCGAAGCCCCACCGCGCGTGCTGGTACCCGAGCGCCCATTCGGGCGGTACGGCGGCGCCGCCGGTCAGCCCGGACCAGCCCTGGAGCACCCGCGCCGGCGTCCCCACCAGCACCCAGCACCGCAGCGGCCCGCCCTCCATCCGCAGTTCGCTCGACCCGGGCCGGTCCGCCCCGGAGCCGGCGCCCTCCTCGCCCTCGCGCAGCGCCACCCGGCCGTCCCAGGAGTTGTCGTGGAACACCAGGTGCGTTCCCGCGTCCGCGACCACCATCTGCACCGGCATGGTGATGTACAGCGGATCGTCGCCCGGCCCGAAGCCGCCCTTGGGGTCGGTGTTCCACAGCCGGTACACCCCGTCCCGCAGCCGCGGCCCGCCGGCCCGCCCGCCCAGCCCGAAGAACCGGGCGTCCGCCGGCACCTCGGACCGCTGGAGCCACCGCGACTCCACCCGCTCCCCGGCGACCGGTTCCGCCGGCTCCCACCAGCGCGGGGGCAGCTCCCGGCGCAGCACCGTCCCGCCCGGCGTCCGCACCTCGACCGCCCCGTGCCTGGACACCGCCACCGTCACCCGCTCCGACACCACCCGCCAGCCGCCGCCGGTGTCCGGCTCCAGCGCGGCCCGCGGGTCGGGCTCCGGCCCGCTGCCGACCAGCGCGTACGACGGCGTCGGCCCGGCCCCGTCCCAGCCCCAGAACACCGCGCCGCCCGCCGTGACCCGTACGAGCAGCTCCGACCGGGCGAACCGCAGCACGCCGCCGCCCGGCCGCGGTTCCGTACCGGTCAGCAGACCCGGCACGCGGGCCCGTTCCGCGCCCCGGCGCGGGAGCCCCGCCGCGTCCGCGCGCCGGTGGCGCCAGGCCGAGCGCCACGCGCGCCGTCCGCGCTCCGTACCGATCTCTTTCACCGCACGTACCAGATCGCGACCGTTCATGCTGATCACCCTGCCACCGGCCGCCGGGCGAGCGGGCTGCGTTCAACTTCCGTTCACTCGTTCATGGCGCCTCTGGTGCGGATGTAGATCGCATGGCATCGTCCCTGTGAGCCGCCGCGCGTACACCCCTCGCGCGATGGCACCGTACGCACACCACGCACACCACGCGCGAGCCGCAGACTGACCGGGAGCCGACCCAATGACCTCAGCCACCCAGCCGGAACCCCTCTGGTCCCCGAGCCCCGACCGGATCGCCGCGGCCCGCGTCACCGCCTTCCAGGCCTGGGCAGCGGAACGGTTCGGAGCCCCCGCGGACGGCGGCTACCCGGCGCTGCACAGCTGGTCCGTCGACGAGCTCGACACCTTCTGGCAGGCCGTCGCCGAATGGTTCGACGTCCGGTTCACCACCCCGTACCAGTCCGTCCTCGCGGACCGCACCATGCCGGGCGCACGCTGGTTCACGGGCGCCACCCTCAACTACGCCGAGCACGCCCTGCGCGCCGGCGAGGACCCGGCGCGCGCGGACGAGGCCGCCCTGCTGTACGTGGACGAGACCCACGAGGCCACCCCCGTCACCTGGGCCGAGCTCCGCCGCCAGGTCGGCGCACTCGCCGCCGAGCTGCGCGCCCTCGGCGTACGCCCCGGCGACCGGGTGAGCGGCTACCTCCCCAACATCCCCGAGGCCGTCACCGCGCTCCTCGCCACCGCCGCGGTCGGCGGCGTGTGGACCTCCTGCGCCCCCGACTTCGGCGCCCGCAGCGTCCTCGACCGCTTCCAGCAGGTCGAGCCGGTGGTCCTGTTCACCGTCGACGGCTACCGCTACGGCGGCAAGGAGCACGACCGCCGCGACACGGTCGCCGAACTGCGCGCCGAGCTCCCCTCGCTGCGCGCCGTCGTCCACATCCCGCTGCTCGGGACGGCCGCCCCCGAAGGCACCCTGGCCTGGTCGGAGCTCACCGGCGGCACCGCCGAGCCGGTCTTCGAGCCCGTCCCGTTCGACCACCCGCTCTGGGTGCTCTACTCCTCCGGTACGACGGGCCTGCCCAAGGCGATCGTGCAGTCCCAGGGCGGCATCCTCCTGGAGCACCTCAAGCAGCTCGGCCTGCACTGCGACCTCGGCCCCGAGGACCGTTTCTTCTGGTACACCTCGACCGGCTGGATGATGTGGAACTTCCTCGTCTCCGGCCTGCTCACCGGTACGACGGTCGTCCTGTACGACGGCAGCCCCGGCTACCCCGACACCGGGGCCCAGTGGCGGATCGCCGAGCGGACCGGGGCCACCCTGTACGGAACCTCCGCCGCCTACGTCATGGCCTGCCGCAAGGCGGACGTCCACCCCGCGCGCGACTTCGACCTCTCCGCCGTGAAGTGCGTGGCGACCACGGGCTCGCCGCTGCCGCCCGACGCCTTCCGCTGGCTGCACGACGAGGTGGCGGAAGACCTCTGGATCGCCTCCGTCAGCGGCGGCACCGACGTCTGCAGCTGCTTCGCCGGCGCCGTCCCCACCCTCCCCGTCCACATCGGCGAGCTCCAGGCCGCCTGCCTCGGCACCGACCTCCAGTCCTGGGACCCGTCAGGCAAGCCGCTGACCGGGGAGGTCGGCGAGCTCGTCGTCACCAACCCGATGCCCTCCATGCCGATCCGCTTCTGGAACGACCCGGACGGCAGCCGCTACCGCGACAGCTACTTCGAGATGTTCCCCGGCGTCTGGCGCCACGGGGACTGGATCACGATCACCGACCGCGGCTCGGTGGTCATCCACGGCCGTTCCGACTCCACCCTCAACCGGCAGGGCGTCCGGATGGGCTCCGCCGACATCTACGAGGCCGTCGAGCGCCTCCCGGAGATCAAGGAGTCCCTGGTCATCGGCCTGGAGGAGCCGAACGGGGGCTACTGGATGCCGCTGTTCGTCCAGCTCGCACCCGGTGCGACCCTCGACGACGACCTCCGCGGCCGCATCAAGGCGACGATCCGCGAGGAGCTCTCCCCGCGCCACGTCCCCGACGAGATCATCGAGGTCCCGGGCATCCCGCACACCCTGACGGGCAAGCGCATCGAGGTCCCGGTCAAGCGGCTCCTGCAGGGCACGCCGATGGCGAAGGCGGTCAACCCCGGCTCGGTTGACAACCTCGGCCTCCTTCACTTCTACGAGGAGCTGGCCCGCACCCGCACCCGCACCCGCACCCGCGCCTGAGGTCACTGTCAGTGGCTTTGGTTACCGTGAGTGAGCAATCGAATGCGCCACTCAGGGGGAGCCATGCCACGGACGCGCCACCACACCGGCCAGACCAACGGCCGCACCACGAACGGCACCACCAGCCGCACCACCCGGCGCCGCATGCTGCGCCGCGAAGCCCCCAGCACCGTCGGCCTCCTGGCCGACGCAGGGGACTTCGCGGCCATGCGCGGCTACCGCAGCTTCACCTTCCACGACCACGACGACTACAGCGACTACCTCCGCCACGTCGACGGCCTGCTCCGGTCCCTCGCGGCCCAGGGCATCCACACCACCGTCGCCCTGTTCGACCCCGCCGAGTACGCCGGGTTCTGCACGGAACACGGCATCGACCCGGACACCGCCGAAGCCCGCACCCGCTTCACCGCCGAACTGGCCGGCACCAGCGCCGTGCTGCCCTACACCGGCCAGCCCATCGACGAACTCGTACCGCTCCTCGTCGACGAGGCCGTCCGCCAGGCCACCTGGGAGTACGCCACCACGCTGCTCGCCGGCGTCGGCAACTGCGCCGACTGCGGCGAGGACATCGGCCACGTTTCCTTCACCCGCGCCACCGACACGCTCGCCCGCCTCGTCGACGGCGCCGGACCGGGCCACCACCACCTCGTGTGCAGCGTCCCGAGCCGGGACGAACAGCTCGTCGCCGTCTTGCACACCGAGGCCGCCGCAGGCCGGGACGGCCCGCCGCGCATCGAGGGCCGTGAGAGCCTCGACTTCGTGACCGTCCTCGCCGCCGGCCTCGCCCTCGGCGGCCCCGGGGGACTGGTGCTGCGCAGCACCACCGAGGGCCTCCCCGACCGTGTCCACGGCTGGCGCCTGGACCGCGGCCGCGTGGTCCCGCTCTCCGCGGCGGCCGTGTTCAACGCCTACTGCACGGACGCCGACACCGGGGACCCCGTGGCCCCCGAGCCCGGCGTCGAGTACTGCCCCGGCTACGAGGTGGACGGCCCCGCCCCGCACCACTAGCGCGCCGGCCACCGCGAGACGACCGAGGGGCCCCCGCCACCGGCGAAGGCCCCTCGGTCGACAACGCTCCGTTGCCCTGTCCGGCTACTCCCCGGACAGCACCGCCCTGGCGGCCACACGGGCCTCCTCGGCGGTGTCCGCCGCGCGCGCCGCGGCCGCGGCACGCTCGCACTGGGCCAGCGTGTACTTCGCGAGCGTCGCCCGCACGTACGGAATCGAAGCGGCACCCATCGAAAGAGAGGTGACACCCAGACCCGCCAGCACACAGGCCAGGAGCGGATCCGACGCGGCCTCGCCACAGACGCCGCAGCTCTTGCCCTCCGCCTTCGCGGCCTCGGCCGACATGGCGATCAGGTCGAGCAGCGCGGGCTGCCAGGGGTCCTGGAGCCGCGACACCGCACCGACCTGCCGGTCGGCGGCGAAGGCGTACTGGGCCAGGTCGTTGGTGCCCAGCGACAGGAACTCGACCTCCTGGAGGATCGAGCGCGCCCGGAGCGCGGCGGAGGGGATCTCCACCATCGCGCCGAACTTCGCCTGCAGCCCGGCCGCGCGGCAGGCGTCCGCGAACGCCTTCGCGTCGGTCCGGTCGGCCACCATCGGAGCCATGACCTCAAGGTGGACCGGCAGGCCCTCGGCCGCCTTGGCCAGCGCCGCGAGCTGCGTGCGCAGCACGTCCGGGTGGTCCAGCAGCGACCGCAGACCGCGCACGCCCAGCGCCGGGTTCGGCTCGTCGGCCGGCGTCAGGAAGTCCAGCGGCTTGTCGGCGCCGGCGTCCAGGACGCGTACGACGACGCGTCCCTCGGGGAAGGCTTCGAGCACCTTGCGGTACGACTCGATCTGCTTCTCCTCGGACGGTGCCTTCTTGCTGTCGTCCAGGAACAGGAACTCGGTGCGGAACAGGCCCACACCCTCGGCCCCCGCTTCCACGGCCGCCGGCACGTCCGCCGGACCGCCGACGTTGGCCAGCAGCGGGACCTTGTGGCCGTCGGAGGTCGCCCCCGGCCCGGACGAGGCCGCGAGGGCGGCCTTGCGCTCGGCGGCCGCAGCCTCCAGCTCGGCCCGCTTCTCGGCGGTCGGCTCGACGAACAGGTCGCCGGTGCTGCCGTCGACGGCGATGACCGTGCCCTCGGCGATCTCGCAGGCACCGGGGAGCGCCACGATCGCCGGCACGCCAAGCGCCCGAGCGAGGATCGCGCTGTGGCTGGTCGGGCCGCCTTCCTCGGTGACGAAGCCGAGGACGAGCGCCGGGTCGAGCAGCGCGGTGTCGGCGGGGGCCAGGTCCCGCGCGATCAGCACGTACGGCTCGTCACTGTCCGGCACACCCGGCATGGGCACGCCGAGCAGGCGCGCCACGATCCGGTTCCGTACGTCGTCCAGGTCGGCCACCCGGCCGGCCATGTACTCCCCGGCCCCCGCGAGCAGGTCGCGGTACGAGGCGAACGCGTCGTACACCCCGCGCTCGGCCGTGCTGCCGACGGCGATGCGCCGGTCGACGTCCGCCATCAGCTCGGGGTCCGTGGCGATCATCGCCTGGGCCTCCAGCACGTGCTGAGCCTCGCCGCCGGCCAGCTGGCCCCGGGCCATCAGGTCGGCGGACACAGCCTCCACGGCTTTGCGGGCGCGCCCCTGTTCACGCACCGCCTCGGCCGCGGTGATCTGCTTGGCCGGCGGTTCGAGAACCGCCGTGCCCATGTGCCGCACCTCGCCGATCGCCACACCATGGCTCACGCCGACGCCTCGCAGCGTTGTCTCCATTTCACCCGTCTCCGATTGAGCGGCGGGTGCTCCCGCCGCGGTGGATGTCCGACCCGTCCGATTCGCCTGTGCAGGCGGAACGTCTACTTCCAGCCGAAGAGGACGTCGTCCGCCTTGACGTCCCCGGACTCGACGACATCGGAGAGGGACTCCGCGGAGGCCTCCAGTGCGACGACGGGGCAAATGGGGGACTTGCCGGCTTCCTCGACGGCCTGCGGGTTCCAGCGGATGACGGCCTGACCACGGGTCACGGTGTCGCCCTTGTTGACGAGCAGCTCGAAGCCCTCGCCGTTGAGCTGAACAGTGTCGATCCCGAGGTGCGTCAGGACGCCGTGTCCTTCGCTGTCCACGACGACGTACGCGTGCGGGTGCAGGGAGACGAGCACACCGTCGACGGGGGACACCGCCTCCGAGGGCTCGCGAACGGGATCGATGGCGGTGCCCGGACCCACCATTGCGCCGGAGAACACCGGATCGGGCACTGCCGCGAGTCCGATGGCGCGCCCGGCAAGAGGGGACGTCACGCTGGTCATGGGGGGCCTCCCAGGGGTGGGGCTTCTTCGTGTCGTCGTCACAACCTGTGCTGTGGCGACGTACTTTCAGCAGGGTATGTCATGACACGTCCCGGTTAGCCCGAAGTGATCCCCCTGCCGAGGGCCACGACGTGCTGCCGCGACGACTTAGTGGACTAGACCATACGCCTGAATCGATTTGCTTGGGCACCACGGGCGCTGTACTGTCGTGACTCCCGCCAGGACGCGTCGCGTGAACTTCTCGCGAACGGCCGATGGACGGGACTCCTCCTCTACAGTGCCGATCTTGATCCGTGCTGCTCCCTGTGTGCCTTTTGGGTACGTCAGGCGAGTGGTCAGGGAGTCGGAAAAGCCCTGATAGAGTCGGAATCGCCGGAAAGGGAAAACGCGAAAGCGAAGGACCTGGAAAGCGAGCGAGACTGACTCTGATAGAGTCGGAAACGCAAGAAAAAGAACGAAAGCCCGGAGGAAAGCCCGAGAGGGTGAGTACAAAGGAAGCGTCCGTTCCTTGAGAACTCAACAGCGTGCCAAAAATCAACGCCAGA
>NZ_JBEORW010000025.1:0-130598 GCF_040302565.1 Streptomyces sp. NPDC097981 | reverse complement strand
GCGAGGTGAACAGCTTGGTCAGCGAGGCCAGGTCGAAGACGGTGTCCTCGGCCATCGGGATGCGCTCTGCCGCCGGGAACTCCCGGACCCGGTCGGTGCGGCCGTCGTAGTCCGCGTACCGGACGGCCTCGCCCATCGCGCGGTGCAGGGCGATCGTGCGGCCCCGGCCGGCGAGCACCACGGCCCCGGCGTAGTAAGGGTGCTCGGGGGAGGGGCCGAGGAACCGCCGGGCCTCGTCGGCCACCGCCTCAAGGTGCTTCTCGACCAGTCCCGCCTGGCGTGCGGACCCGTAGCGGAGCCGCAGGCCCTGGAGTGCGCGCCGCTCGGCCGGGTTCCCGGCGGCCCCCGCGGCCCCGGGCAGCGCGGCGTGCAGGACGAGCACTCCGCCGAGCGCCAGCAACCGGGCCCCGACCCGCCGCCGGCTCAGCCCCGGCCCGAACACGCCCGTCTGCGCCCCCGGCTCGCAGCGTGCGCGGTCCCCGCCCGCCCCACCACTGCGGCCCGTGGCGTCGGCCCGATCCCCGGCCCCACGCCCCGCCCCGGCCCCGGCCCCGGCCCCGGCCCCGGCCTCGGGTTCGACCCCGACCTCGGCCCCGCGTGCGGCTTTGGCTCCGGCGCGGGCTCCGGCTCCGGCCCCGACTTCCGTCTCGACCCCGGCCCCGGCCCCGGCCCCGGCCCCGGGCCCCGGCCCCGTCCGGCCGCCGCGGGTTCGTGCTTCGGCCGGGGGCTCGTTCCCGGCTCCGTTGAGGGGGGTCGCGGCCTCTCCTGCGGCGACCCTCCTGTCTGCCGTCCCCTGGTCCTCCATGACCGGTCCTCCCGTCCACCGCCGCACCCTCCCGAAGTATCTGCCCGTCGGCACGGCGGGCCCTGCACCGACGGGCCCGTAAAGAATCTGACGATCCATCAGGAAACCTCTTCCCTCGGCCGCCGCGCTGCGGCATGCTGCCGCCCATGGAGACGGAGCTGAGCAGGAAACTGGGAGTCGAGCACGCCATCTTCGGCTTCACGCCCTTTCCGGCGGTCGCCGCGGCCATCACCCGAGCGGGCGGATTCGGCGTCCTCGGCGCCGTCCGCTACACCGCCCCCGACGACCTCAAACGCGATCTCGACTGGATGCAGGAGCACACCGGCGGCAAGCCGTACGGCCTCGACGTCGTCATGCCCGCCAAGAAGGCCGTCGACGGCGTCAGCGAGGCCGACATCGAGGCGATGATCCCGGCCGGGCACCGCGCCTTCGTCCGGGACACCCTCGCCAAGCACCACGTCCCCGAGCTCGCCGAGGGAGAGGCCTCCGGCTGGCGGATCACCGGCTGGATGGAGCAGGTCGCCCGGTGCCAGCTCGACGTCGCCTTCGACTACCCCATCAAACTCCTGGCGAACGCCCTCGGTTCCCCGCCCGCGGACGTGATCGCGCGCGCCCACGACCACGGCGTGCTCGTCGCGGCCCTCGCCGGCAGCGCCAAGCACGCCCGCCGCCACGCCGAAGCCGGCATCGACATCGTCGTCGCCCAGGGCTACGAGGCCGGCGGCCACACCGGCGACATCGCCACGATGGTCCTGGTACCCGAGATCGCCGAGGCCGTGGCCCCGCTGCCCGTCCTCGCCGCCGGCGGCATCGGCAGCGGCGAGCAGATCGCCGCCGGCCTGGCCCTCGGCGCCCAGGGCGTCTGGCTCGGCTCCCTCTGGCTCACCACCACCGAGGCCGACCTGCACTCCCGCGCCCTCACCGAGAAGCTGCTCGCGGCCGGCTCCGGAGACACCGTCCGCTCCCGCGCCCTCACCGGCAAGCCCGCCCGCCAGCTCCGCACCGAGTGGACGGACGCCTGGGACGACCCTGACGGCCCCGGCGCGCTCCCGATGCCGCTCCAGGGCCTGCTCGTCGCCGAGGCCGTTTCGCGGATCCAGAAGTACGAGGTGGGGCCGCTGCTCGGCACCCCCGTCGGCCAGATCGTCGGCCGGATGAACTCCGAACGCAGCGTCCGGGCCGTCTTCGACGAGCTCACCGCGGGCTTCGAGCGCGCCATCGACCGCATCAACCGCATAGCCGGCCGAACCCGAGAGGTGTGAGCAGATGAACGACCAGCCTCCGTGGGGGTCCCCCCGGACGAAGTCCGGGGGAGGATTCTGGGCCCAGGCCGCGGCCGACCCCGAGCGCACCGTACTGATCACCCCCGAGGGGGAGGAGTGGAGCGCGGGCCGGCTGCACGCCGACGCCAACCGCCTCGTCCACGGGCTGCGCGCCGCCGGGCTGGAGAAGGGCGATGTCTTCGCCGTCGTCCTCCCCAACGGTGTCGAGTTCCTCACCGCCTACCTCGCCGCCTCCCAGGCCGGCTTCTACCTCGTCCCGGTCAACCACCACCTCGTCGGCCCCGAGATCGCCTGGATCGTCTCCGACTCAGGCGCCAAGGTCCTCATCGCCCACGAGCGCTTCGCTGACGCCGCCACCGCCGCGGCCGACGAGGCGGGCCTGCCCGCGAGCCACCGCTACGCGGTCGGAGCTGTCGCCGGCTTCCGTCCGTACGCCGAACTCCTCGACGGCCGGCCCGGGACACCGCCCGACGGGCGCACCCTCGGCTGGGTCATGAACTACACCTCCGGCACCACCGGACGCCCGCGCGGCATCCGCCGCCCGCTCCCCGGCAAGCTCCCGGAGGAGACGTACCTCGGCGGTTTCCTCGGGATCTTCGGCATCCGCCCGTTCGACGGCAACGTGCACCTGGTCTGTTCGCCGCTCTACCACACCGCCGTCCTCCAGTTCGCGGGCGCGGCCCTGCACATCGGGCACCCGCTGGTCCTGATGGACCGCTGGACCCCGCAGGAGATGCTGCGGCTCATCGACGGCCACGCCTGCACGCACACCCACATGGTCCCGACGCAGTTCCACCGGCTCCTCGCGCTCCCGCAGGAGACGAAGGACGCGTACGACGTCTCCTCGATGCGGCACGCGATCCACGGGGCTGCGCCCTGCCCGGACCACGTCAAGCGGGCGATGATCGACTGGTGGGGCACGTGCGTGGAGGAGTACTACGCGGCCAGCGAGGGCGGCGGCGCGTTCGCCACCGCCGAGGACTGGCTGAAGAAGCCGGGAACGGTCGGCAAGGCCTGGCCGATCAGCGAGCTCGCCATCTTCGACGACGACGGCAACCGGCTGCCGCCCGGCGAACTCGGCACCGTCTACCTCAAGATGAACACCGGCGGCTTCAGGTACCACAAGGACGAGGGCAAGACCAAGAAGAACCGTATCGGCGACTTCTTCACGGTCGGCGACCTCGGGCTGATGGACGAGGACGGCTACCTCTTCCTGCGCGACCGGAAGATCGACATGATCATCTCGGGCGGGGTGAACATCTACCCGGCCGAGATCGAGTCGGCCCTGCTCACCCACCCGGCGGTCGCCGACGCCGCCGCCTTCGGGATACCGCACGCCGACTGGGGCGAGGAGGTGAAGGCGGTCATCGAACCCGCCGAGGGCTTCGCGGCCGGGGACGCACTCGCCGCGGAGATCCTGCACCACTGCGAGCGCCGCCTGGCCGGCTTCAAACGCCCGAAGTCGGTCGACTTCATCGAGACCATGCCGCGCGACCCGAACGGCAAGCTGTACAAGCGGCGGCTGCGCGATCCGTACTGGGAGGGGCACGAACGGGCCGTGTGACCGGCTCTAGGCTGAGCAGCGCAACCTTGCGGTCCGGCCGGGCTAAGCGACGGCCGTGCCTGCGGTGGGGCCCGTGGGGGCTTGGGTGAGATGGGCGGCGGACTTCGAACGTCCGATTCAGTCTGCCGTCTCACCGCGCTCCTCCGGCCTGCGCGGCCGGGGGAGGAAGGAAGCCATGAACGCGAGTACCACCTCCCGCCGCTCCCGCGGCTCCCGCCGCCGGTCCCTGGCCGTCGCGGCCGTCACGGCGGCCGCCGTCACAGGCCAGCTGCTCGTGATGTCCCCGATGGCCCAGGCCGACGGAGACCGTGCGGGCCGCTCACCCGCCTCCGGTGTCAACCTGCTGGAGCCGCCGCCGGACCACGACGACCCCTTCGGCGACGAAGACTCCCGCAGGGACGAGGGGCGCGGGGACAACGGCCGCCGGGACGACCTGGGCAAGGGCGAATCCGCCCACAAGGCGGATCCCAAGGTCGTGCACGGACTCCAGGAGTTCAGCTCGGACGGGACCTTCGTCCCGCCGAAGGGCGTCACCTCGGTGTTCATCCAGGCCTGGGGGGCCGGCGGTGGCGGCGGCGGTGGCGGTGGCGGCGGCAGCGCGCCGAACGACGGTGACGGCGGCAGCGGCGGTGGCGGCGGCGGTGGCGGCTTCGTCTGGTGCGCCATCCCGGTGAAGCCGTCGAAGAGCTACACGGTGGTCCTCGGCGACGGAGGCCTCCACGGCAACGGCGGGCCGGGCGGCACAGGCGGCGCGGGCGGCACTGCGGGCACCTCGGGTGCCGCGGGTACGTCCACCACCCTGGCCTCGATCCAGGGCGACATCCTCGTCACGGCCACCGGAGGCGGTGGCGGCGGCGGTGGCGGTGGCGGCACCTCCGCCGACGGCGCGCCCGGCACGCCCGGCGCCGGTGGCACCGGCAGCAGCTGCCGCACGGGCGGCCTGACCCGGCGCGGACTGGACGCCTATGGCAGCATCGGCGGCGGAGCCGTCGACGGCATCGTCGCCACGCCGCCCTCGACCGTCGTCGGAGGCAACGGCGGCGCTGGCGGCCAGGGCTATGAGAACACGGGTGGGCCGGGCGACCCCGGGACCGACGGCGGCAACGGGTACGCCGTCATCTTCTGGTAGTCCGCTCGGGGTTGCCCCGGCCGCGGGAACCGTCACCGGTTCCCGCGGCCGGGGAAACCCACCCGCGGGCCGGGATCTTCGAGTCAGCGGCGCTCGCGCGGCCGGACCACCTCCAGTTGCGGTGAGGCGAGGATGTCCCGCTCGCAGAACCGCGAGGTCACCCACCGCTCCTGGGAGAACAGCCGGGTCTGGTCGGCGTAGTGCGGCGAGGCCGGGTTCGATGACTGGCCGTACGTCAGCAGGGTGCGCGCCACCGGGCAGCGGCCGCCGTCCCAGCCGACCGCCTGGATGTGGCTGGAGCCGTGCACGACCTCCGGATACCCGCCGGCCGCCGCGTTCCACGGCGCCTCGATCTTGTTCCACACGCCCAGGGCCTCGGTGCCGCCCGGCACCGGCAGCTTCTGCCCGCCGCGCACCACGAACTGGTGCTCGCCGAGCGGCGCGTCCAGGGCGATGCCCGCCGCCGTCAGTTCCGCGACCGCGTCCGCGAGCGCCCGCCCGATCCCGGGCGCCGCCTGGTTGAGCGTACGGGGCGTGCGTACGGGATCGGTCGCCGAGAACGGGACCAGCCACAGGTCCTTGGCGGCCGTGCCCGCCGTGAGCCGTCGCCAGAACCGGTCGAAGAGCAGCGCGCCGCGGCTCCCCGTGTCCGCCGTACGGTCCCAGCCGGCCAGCACCGCGCAGGCCGCCGAGACGTCCACAGCCCGGCCGTCGCTCCCGGTGGCCGCGCCGCCGGGCAGGGCCGCGCAGGCCTTCGCCGCGTCGGCCGCCGCCAGGTCGCCGGCCGGTACCCGGTCGGCGAACTGCTGCTTCTGCAGATCGGCCACGGTCAGCCGGCCCTTCGCGGTCATCGCCGCCACGTCTTCGAGGGCGCCTCGGGTGCGCAGCGACCGCGAGGTGCCCGTACTGCCCCAGACCCGCTCGTACCCGGCCAGCGGCCGGTCGGCGTTGGCCAGCCAGGCGCTGTCGTTGGAGTTCTCGGCGTACGGGGCGTCGCGCAGCGTCGGCGCTCTCCCCGGGCCGAACACCCCCGGCTGCACCGCGTCCGGGTCCGACCCGAGCGCGCAGTCACCGCGCGCGCCGTCGAGGACCGCGAGCCCGGACGCCGGGTACGTGGCCCTGCCGAGCGGGGTGGAACAGCGGGCGGCGAGCTCGTCGGTGATCCGGGGGAGCACCTGCGACTGGGTGAACAGCGTGCCGCCGGCCGAGTCCGCGGCGACCGTGTTGACCCAGGGCAGGCCCTGCGTGCGCTTCAGCGCGTCCTGGATCCCGGCGACGGTGCGGGCCTTGCCCATGGCGAGGGCGGTGTCGGAGCCGCGCAGGTTCGCCGCGTTCGGGTCGTTCAACGCGTACGCCGTGCCGGCCGTCCAGGGCAGCGGCAGGCCCGGGCCGAGGCCGGGGACCACGGGCCCGTAGCGGGTCCACCACTGGGTGCGGGTGACGGGAGCGCCGCCCGCCACCTGGACGCTGACCCTTCGCTGCGTCATCTTCTCCGGCCTGCCGTCGACCAGATAGGCGGTCGGGTCGGCCGGGTCCAGGGTGAGCTGGTGGAGGTCGACGGGGGTTCCGGTGGCCACGGTGTGGCTCCAGGCCACCCTCTCGTTGAAGCCGATGTTCACCACGGGGGTGCCCAGCAGGGAACCGCCGGAGACGTTCAATTCGCCGGGTATGGTCTGCTGCGACTGCCAGAACCGGCGGCCGCCCTGCCAGGGGTAGTGCGGGTTCCCGAGCAGCAGGCCGCGCCCGCTCGCCGTGGTGGAGCCGCTGAAGGCCACCGCGTTGGAGCCCATGTCGTAGCGGCCGGTGTCGAAGAAGACCCGGGCGGCCTCGGCGGTCGTGGCCGGGTCGGCTTCCGCAGCAGCCGCAGTACCGGCCGCTCCTGCGGCCGGCCCGTCGGCTGCCGTACCGGCCGCCGGGCCCGGCGGCTGCGCCGCGGTGATGTCGTCGACGGCGCGCCCCTGGCCGCCGAGCACCGAGACGGCGAAGCCCCGGGAGGCCACGTCGAGGGCGGTGACCGGGCGCACCCAGGCGGCGCCCTTGCAGGCCGGGTCGCTGATCTCGTTCTGGGCGAGCCAGGCGTTGTACCCGGCGGCCCAGCCGCGCATCAGCTCCTTGAGGTCCCGCGTGGGGCCGGCCGGAGCGGGCGTGGCGAGGAGCTTCTCGACCGTGCCGGACTCGCGGACGCCCTTGAAGTACAGATCGCTGGAGAGGTTCCGGGTCGCGGAGGACAGCGAGCCGTCGGGCGCCGCGTCGGCGCCGAACCAGCGCGATCGCTCGCCGGCCAGGGTCACGAACCCGTCGGCGAGCACACAGACCTGGTCGGCGGCCTGGGCCCAGCCGGTACCGAATCCGAGGTGCGCGTAGTCCTGGGCCAGGATGTGCGGAATGCCGTTCTCGGTGTACCGGATGACGGCGGACAGGCCGCCGCCGGACGGCCCCCGGTAGGCGGCGGCCGTCGTGGCCGAGGCCTGCGGGGCCGCTGCGGTGGCCGCGAGCACGGCGGCGCCGATGAGGGCGGCGCGCCGGAGCAGCGGGCGGGTACGGAAAAACAACCTGCCTCCCAAGTAGCCTGCGGATGAGCCTGGTTGCCCGTGATACAGGCGGTGCTTGCGTGCCCCACACTCATGCAGGCGCCCTGACGATCCGTCAACATCCTGTTCGGTATCCCGGTTGTTGACCTTGGGTGTGTGCGGAGACGAGGATCGCGCCATGACGGCAGCGCAGACGGGGCAGGCGACGGGGCGATCGGTGCGGCGGAACACGGTCGACGGGCTGGTGCGCGACAGCGCACTGCGGGTCCCCGGCCGGGTTGCGGTCCGCTACCGGGAGCGGACCTGGACGTACGCGGAGCTCGACGCCGCCGTCTCCACCGGCGCCGCCGTCCTGCGGGAGCGGTACGGACTGGCCGAAGGCGACCGGGTTGCGACCTTCGCCCACAACTGCGACGCCTATCTCCTCGCCTTCCTCGCCTGCGCCCGTGCCGGGCTCACACACGTTCCGGTCAACCAGAACCTCACCGGCGAGGACCTCGCGTACGTACTGGACGACTGCACGAGCGCGCTCGTCCTCGCCGACCCGGACCTGGCCGGGCGGATCCCGCAGGGCCATGCCGTACGGCCGCTGCGCGACGCGCCCGGCTCCTTCCTGGCGGAGCTCGCCGGCCCGCTGCCCTTCGCGGCGGACCGCGATCCGGACGCCGTGGTGCAGCTGCTCTACACCTCGGGGACCACCGCGCTGCCCAAGGGCGCGATGATGACGCACAAGGCGCTGGTCCACGAGTACGAGAGCGCGATCGAGGCACTGGACCTGGCCGAGACGGACCGCCCCGTGCACTCGCTGCCGCTCTACCACTCGGCGCAGATGCACGTCTTCCTCCTCCCGTACCTGGCGGTGGGCGCGCAGAACACGATCCTGGACGCGCCGGTCGCCGAGGAGATCTTCGGCCTGGTGGAGGAGGGGCGGGCGGACAGCCTCTTCGCGCCGCCCACGGTGTGGATCGGGCTCGCCAACCACCCGGACTTCGGGCGCCGCGAACTGGGCGGGCTGCGCAAGGCGTACTACGGGGCCTCGATCATGCCGGTGCCCGTCCTGGAGCGGCTGCGGGCGCGGCTGCCCGCACTCGGCTTCTACAACTGCTTCGGCCAGAGCGAGATCGGGCCGCTGGCCACCGTCCTCGGGCCGGACGAGCACGAGGGGCGGATGGATTCGTGCGGGCGGCCGGTCCGGCACGTCGAGGCGAAGATCGTCGACGAGGACGGCGTGGACGTGCCGGACGGCACGGCGGGCGAAGTGGTGTACCGCTCACCCCAACTCTGCCTGGGCTACTGGAACGCCCCGGAGGCGACGGAGAAGGCGTTCCGGGACGGCTGGTTCCGCTCAGGAGACCTCGCGGTCCGGGACGCGCAGGGGTACTTCACCGTCGTCGACCGGGTGAAGGACGTCATCAACTCGGGCGGTGTTCTGGTGGCTTCCCGGCAGGTCGAGGACGCGCTGTACACCCACCCGGGGGTGGCCGAGGCGGCGGTGGTGGGACTGCCCGACGAGCGGTGGATCGAAGCCGTGACCGCGTTCGTGGTGCCGCGCGGAGAGGTGACGGAGGCGGCGCTGCTGGCGTACGCGCGGGAGAGGCTGGCCCACTTCAAGGCCCCCAAGCGGGTGCTGTTCGTGGACGCCCTCCCGCGCAACGCCAGCGGCAAGGTCCTCAAACGCGAACTGCGGGACCGGTTCGGGCCGCAGGAGCGGTAGTGGCGTGGACGCGGGTTCCTGCAGTGATGGGCGATCTGGTGGTGGTGGCCGGACTCGTCGCCGGCAGTGAACTCTCCCGTGAATATATGACTCAGCGTCAGGTCGCTGTGCACGAGGGAAGCTTACTGGTCACTGCCACCCCGGCAGGGCTGCGCTCGGCGGATGACCTTGGAATGGGAACAGGTAATTGTCCACTCGGCAGATCCGGTGGCCTTGGGACAGTGGTGGGCCGAGGCTCTTGGATGGGTTGTGGTCCACTCCTCTGATGAGGAGTTCGAGATCCGGCCGGAGCCCGACCGCCTGCCGGGGCTGGACTTCGTCCGGATTGACGAGAGCAAGAAGGCCAAGAGCCGGCTGCATCTCGACTTCAGGCCTGACGACCAGGACGCCGAGGTGGCTCGTCTGGTGGCTCATGGCGCACAGCGTGTCGACATCGGCCAGGGTGATCAATCGTGGGTCGTATTGGCCGACCCCGAAGGCAACGAGTTCTGTGTCCTCGGGCAGCGGCGCCAGTAATCGAGCGTGTGGTCCGTTCCGCTCCACGTTCCGTGGTCACCGTGCCGGTCGACGTCTGCGGGAGCGGGACGCGTGCCACCTGCCGGACGGGGCGTACCTCGGCCTGCGCCTCGCCTGAGCCGGCTCCTCATTCGGGCAGCAGCCCGGTGTTCCGGAGGCGACGGCGGACGAGGTGTTCGTGGACGAGGCGGCCGACCAGGGCGCCGCCGTAGACGACGAAGCCGACGCCGACCAGCCAGGACTGCACGACCAGCAGCGTGCCGAAAGGGCCGTACGTGACGGCGTTGGACGCGATCAGCGGTGAGAACACCAGCTGGGAGAAGACCCGCAGGCCGAGCAGGCCCAGGCTGGTCGCCACCGCCCCCGGCAGCAGGGCCTGCCAGCGGACCCGGCCGCCGAGCAGCAGCCGCTGCGAGCCCCAGAAGAACAGGCAGGTGCCGACGAGATCGCCGGCGGTGCCCAGGATCGTGCCGAGCGCGTCGTCCGACGGCGGGGGGATCTCGACGAGCAGCCCGAGGTAGCAGACCAGCAGGGCGAGCCAGACGACGTGCCGCCACATGGTGTGCCAGCGGGCTGTGGGCAGGTCCCACACCTTCTCGTACCCGGTCTGCACGGCCGATCCGAAGGTCAGACCGAAGACGGCGAGGGCCGCGAGCCCGAAGGCCGTGGTCCGCTCAAGCGCCAGGTCGGCCGCGCCGAACAGCATCTCGACGCGGGCCCGCGAGGACGCGGTGACCCCGAGGGCCTGGCCGAGCCAGCGTCCGAAGCCGGAACCGCTGCCGGGGGCGGCGGCCGCGACGACGACCAGCAGCGGCACCAGGGTCAGGAATCCGAGGGCGGCGAAACCCATGGCCCGGTGCATGAGCTCCATCTCCCGCCCCCGGCTCCACGCCAGTCCGGCCTGGGAAGCCTGGAGCCGGTCGTGGAGCTTTCGGAAGATCGAGGTCACGCCTCATGGACTACCCGGACGGACCCGCCGGCTCTCGGAGGCTCCCCCGAAGTAGGCCCGAAGGGGTGGTTTCGAGGACGCGCACGCGCGACAGGGTGCGCCCTACCGGTCTTCGCGGAGGTCCACCAGTCGCTTGATCTTGCCCACCGAGCGCTCCAGCGTCTCCGGGTCGACCACCTCCACCCCCACGGAGACCCCGATGCCCTCCTTGACCGCACGGACCACGGCGGCGGCCGCCGACTCCCGCTGCCCGGCATCCGCCTCCCGGCGCGCCTCCACCCGTACGGTCAGGGAGTCCATCCGGCCTTCCCGCGTCAGCCGCAGCTGGAAATGCGGGGCCAGGCCCGCCGTCCGCAGCAGGATCTCCTCGATCTGGGTCGGATAGAGGTTGACCCCGCGCAGGATGATCATGTCGTCGCTGCGCCCGGTCACCTTCTCCATGCGCCGGAAGGCCGGCCGGGCCGTACCGGGCAGCAGCCGGGTCAGATCCCGGGTCTGGTAGCGGATGACCGGCATGGCCTCCTTCGTGAGCGAGGTGAACACCAGCTCCCCGGACTCGCCCTCCGGCAGCACCTCCCCGGTGAACGGGTCGACGATCTCCGGGTAGAAGTGGTCCTCCCAGATGTGCAGGCCGTCCTTCGTCTCCACGCATTCCTGCGCCACACCCGGGCCGATCACCTCGGACAGGCCGTATATGTCCACCGCGTCGATGTCGAGCCGCTGCTCGATCTCCCGGCGCATCTCCTCGGTCCAGGGCTCCGCGCCGAAGATGCCCGTGCGCAGCGAGGTGCCGCGCGGGTCGATCCCCTGGCGCTCCATCTCGTCCAGCAACGTGAGCATGTACGAGGGGGTGACCATGATGATTTCCGGCCGGAAGTCCTGGATCAGCCGGACCTGGCGGTCGGTCATCCCGCCGGACGCGGGGACGACCGTACAGCCGAGCCGCTCCGCACCGTAGTGCGCGCCGAGGCCACCGGTGAACAGGCCGTACCCGTAGGCGATGTGCACGACCTGGCCCGGTCTGCCGCCCGCCGCCCGGATCGAGCGGGCCACGACGTCCGCCCAGGTGGAGAGGTCCCCGTCGGTGTACCCGACGACGGTGGGGCGGCCCGTGGTGCCGCTGGAGGCGTGGATGCGGCGCACCTCGGAGCGGGGCACGGCGAACATCCCGAAGGGGTACTGGTCGCGCAGGTCGGCCTTGGTGGTGAAGGGGAACAGGGAGAGATCGGCGAGGGAGCGGCAGTCGTCGGGGTGCACGCCGGCCTTGTCGAAGGCCTGCCGGTAGTGCGGCACCCGGTCGTAGGCGCGGCTCAGGGTGGCGCGCAGCCGCCTCAGCTGGAGCGCGGCCAGCTCGTCGCTGCTCAGCCGTTCGCCTTCGTCGTGGACATCCGCGTGCGCCGTCATGCCGTCACCTCATCGTGAGCCGCCAACCGACCGATCATTCGGTAGATTGCCTCAGCCCGGCGGCTAAATCAATGACTCGAACGAGTGATCGCATGATGGGATGGGCCCATGCCGATTTTCAACACCTACGACGGAACCGCACTCGTCTACCACGTCCGGGGCGAGGGCGAGCCGCTCGTCTGCCTCCCGGGCGGCGCCATGCGGGCCTCCGCATACCTGGGCGACCTGGGCGGGCTGACGGCCGGCCGCCGGCTGATCCTCCTCGACCTGCGCGGTACGGGCGACTCGGCGGTCCCGGCGGACGAGTCCACCTACCGGGTCGACCACCAGGTCGCCGACGTCGAGGCTCTCCGGGTCCACCTCGGCCTGGAGCGCATGGACGTGCTGGCCCACTCGGCCGCGGGAAACCTCGCCCAGCTGTACGCGGCGGCGCACCCCGACCGCCTGCGCCGCCTGGTCTTCGTCACCCCGACCTGCTGGGCCGTGGACCTCGACGCGACCCCGGAACAGCGCCTGGAAGTGGTCCGGGTGCGCTCGGGCAGCGAGCCCTACGACACCGCCATCGCTGCCTACGAGCGGATCCTGGCGGCCGCCACCCCGCCCACCCCGGCCGACTGGCGCCAGGTGATGCCCCTCGCGTACGGGCGCTGGGACGAGGCGGCGCGCGCCCACCTCGCCGCGAGCGACGGTGAGAAGAACGCGGCGGCGGGCGCCGCGTTCGCCGGCCCGGGTGCGTTCGACCCGCCCGCCACGCGGGCCGGGCTCCGCCGTGTCGCCGGCGAGGTGCTGGTGCTGGCCGGGGAGCTCGACAGCAACCCCACCCCCGCCGTGGCCGCCGGACTCGCGGCGCTCTTCCCGCACGGCGCCGCCGACGTCCAGGCGGGCGGCGCGCACTTCCCCTGGCTGGACGACCCGCAGTGGTTCGCCGCCCGCGTGGAGCGCTTCCTGGCCACCGGGTCCTGAGCACCGCGGGCTCGCCGGGGGTGCGGGCCGGGCGGCAGGCGGCCGCCCGGCCGACGGCGTACGGTCGAAGGAGATGCCCCGGCCGCACGAGACGCGACCCCGAGGCGTGAAGGGAGGCGGCGGCGATGTCCGTCATCGACCCCGCGGTATCGGTACGGCTCAGCGCCTCCGGCGCCCGCCGCCTGGCCGGGCTGCTGGACGAGGTGACCCTCCTGCTCGAAGATCCCGGCCCGGTGCAGCTCACCGACGAGCAGGCCGGCGTGCTGGGCCGGGGCGCGGACCGCGACGAGCTCGTCGCCTGGACCCGCACCCTGACCGCCGAACTGCGCTCCCAGCTGTAGCCGGAACCCGCAGGCCCCGTGGGACCCGCGGGCTTCCTCCGCGGCCCCGCGGGATCAGTGCGCCGTGTCCGTGTCCGTGCCCGTGTGCGCGTCCGCGTCCGCGTCCGCCTGCGTCGCCACCGACTTCGCCCAGCGATAGTCCGCCTTGCCGCTCGGGGAGCGCTGGATGGCCGGGGTGATGACCAGCTGACGCGGGATCTTGTACCCCGCGAGCCTGGTCCGGCAGTGGCTCCGGATCTCCTCCAGGCTCGGCTCCGGGGCCCCCGCCCGGACCTGGACCACCGCGGCGACGTGGTTGCCCCACTTGGCGTCCGGCACCCCGGCGACCAGGGCGTCGTACACGTCCGGGTGGGACTTCAGCGCCTGCTCGACCTCCTCCGGATAGACCTTCTCGCCGCCCGTGTTGATGCACTGCGAGCCGCGCCCGAGGACCGTGACGATGCCCTCCTCGTCCACCGTCGCCATGTCCCCGAGCAGCACCCACCGCTCGGAGCCCTTCCGGAAGAACGTCTCCGAGGTCTTCGCGGGGTCGTTGTAGTAGCCGAGCGGGACGTGGCCGCGCTGCGCGAGCCGTCCCGGAACCCCCACCGCCACGGGTTCGTGCGTCACCGGATCCACCACCTGTGTACGGTCGTTGACCAGGAGGCGGAAGCCCTTCCCGGGGCCCGAGTCGTCGGCAGCCCTGCCGTTCGAACCGGATTCGGAGGACCCGAAGTTGTTCAGGAGGAGCACGTTCGGCGCCAGCCGCCGGAACTCGGCCCGCACCGTCTCCGACATGATCGCCCCGGACGAGGAGACGCTGAACAGCGAGGACAGGTCGGTCCCGGCGAGGGGGCCGTTCAGGGCGTCGATCAGCGGCCGGAGCATCGCGTCGCCCACCAGCGACACGCTCGACACCTTCTCCTTCTCGATCGTGCGGAGCACCTCCTCCGGCACGTACTTGCGGTGGATCACCACCCGCTGGCCGTAGTTGAAGGCGATGAACGAGGTCAGCGTCGACGTACCGTGCATCAGCGGGGGAGCGGGGAAGAAGGTGAGTCCGGCGCCGCGCGCCGCCACCCGCTCGGCCAGTTCCTCGGGCCGCTTCACCGGCTCGCCCGAGGGCTCGCCGCCGAAGAGACCCGCGAAGAACAGGTCCTCCGCGCGCCACATCACGCCCTTCGGCATGCCGGTGGTTCCGCCCGTGTAGATGATGAAGAGGTCGTCGGGCGAGCGGGGCGCGAAGCCGCGCGCGGGCGAGCCGGCCGCCTCGGCGTCCGCGTACGCAACGGGCGCGATCGAGGGCTCCGGGACGCCCTCGGGAGCCGCCCCGACACGGATCAGGTGGCGCAGCTTCGGCGTCTGCGGAAGGGCGGCGGCCACCCGCCCCGTGAACTCGCCCTCGAAGACGAGCGCCGCGAGGTCGGCGTCGTCGTAGAGGTAGACCAGCTCCTCCTCCACGTACCGGTAGTTGACGTTCACCGGTACGAGGCGGGCCTTCAGGCAGGCCAGGACGGTCTGGAGGTACTCGATGCCGTTGTACAGGTGCAGGCCCAGGTGCTCGCCCGCCGTCAGGCCGCTGTCCAGCAGGTGGTGCGCGATGCGGTTCGCCGCGGCGTCCAGCTCGGCGTACGTGAGGCGGCGCTCGGCGCCGGTCCCGGGGTGGTCCACGTACACAAGGGCCTCGCGGTCCGGGACCACGTCGACGACCGACTCGAACAGGTCGGCAAGGTTGTACTCCACCGTTCCTCCTCACCCCGGGGTTTCCCGTTGCGGGCCCATGGCCGCTCTTCCCGGCGGTCATTAGAGCGCCGCTCGGCCCAAGTGGGAAGGGCGCGCTCCAAGAAATCTGACTGTGTGTCAGAAAACTATTGAACTGCACCGGGCCCTCCTGCAACCTGTTCTAGGTCTTGAGACGGGAGGACGGCAATGGGTGGGACGGAACACCTCACCGTGGAGCGCCACGGCGCCACGCTGGTGCTCACCATGAACAGGCCCGAGGCGAAGAACGCGCTCTCGCTTCCGCTGCTGGTGGGGCTGTACGACGGCTGGCTGGAAGCGGACGCCGACGACACGATCCGCTCGGTGGTCCTGACGGGCGCGGGCGGGGACTTCTGCGCCGGGATGGACCTCAAGGCGCTGGCCGGGAAGGGGTTGGCGGGCGACCGGTACCGCGACCGGCTGAAGGCCGACCCCGACCTGCACTGGAAGGCGATGCTCCGCCACCACCGGCCGCGCAAGCCCGTGATCGCGGCGGTGGAGGGGTACTGCGTGGCCGGCGGGACCGAGATCCTGCAGGGCACCGACATCCGCGTCGCGGGCGAGGGGGCCACCTTCGGGCTCTTCGAGGTCAAGCGGGGCCTGTTCCCGATCGGCGGCTCGACGGTACGGCTGCCGCGGCAGATCCCGCGGACGCACGCCCTGGAGATGCTGCTGACCGGCCGGCCGTACTCCGCGCAGGACGCGGCGCGGATCGGGCTGGTCGGGCAGGTCGTCCCCGAGGGGGCCGCGCTGGCCAAGGCCCTGGAGATCGCCGAACAGGTCAACGCGTGCGGGCCGCTCGCCGTCGAGGCGGTCAAGGCCTCGGTCTACGCGACCGCCGAGATGACGGAGACGGAGGGGCTGGCCGCGGAACTCGTCCGCGGGTGGCCGGTCTTCGACACGGCGGACGCCAAAGAGGGCGCGCGGGCGTTCGCGGAGAAGAGGCCGGCCGTGTACCGGCGGGAGTAGCCGGGCCGGATGTGTACGTGTTTTTGACCGTTCCGAACATCGGAGAGCCGCTCATGACAGCAGCCGCGTCCCCTCCCGAAGTGCTTCGCGCCCCCCTCGTCGTCGAGTTCCCCTTCACCCGCTCCCTCGGGCCCGTCCAGAGCGCCTTCCTCACCGGACTGCGCGAACGCGTCGTCCTCGGCGTCAGGACAGCCGACGGGAAGGTGATGGTCCCGCCCGTCGAGTACGACCCCACCACCGCCGAGGAGATCCGCGAGCTCGTCGAGGTCGGCGCCACCGGGACCGTCACCACCTGGGCCTGGAACGGCGCACCGCGCCCGAACCAGCCCCTCGGCACCCCCTTCGCCTGGGTCCTCGTCCGCCTCGACGGCGCGGACACCGCGATCCTGCACGCCCTCGACGCTCCCGGGCCCGAGGCCGTCCACACCGGCATGCGGGTACGGATCCGCTGGGCCGGGGAGCGCACCGGGGCCATCAGGGACATCGCCTGCTTCGAGCCCCACGACAGCCCGGAAGCCGCGAAGGCCACCCCGCACGACGGACAGTTCGCCGACGCCGTCACCGGCATCGTCGCGGCGGCCCGCCTCGACTACACGTACAGCCCCGGCCGCGCCCAGACCGCATACATCAACGCCCTCGCCGAGCAGCGGACCGTCGGCGAGCGCTGCCCCTCCTGCCACAAGGTGTACGTCCCGCCGCGCGGCGCCTGCCCCACCTGCGGGGTCGCCACCACGGACCAGGTCGAGGTCGGTCCGGCCGGCACGGTCACCACGTACTGCATCGTCAACATCAAGGCCCGGAACGCCATGAACGACGCCATCGAAGTCCCCTACGTCTACGCCCACATCGCCCTCGACGGCGCCGACCTCGCCCTGCACGGCCGGATCGGCGGCATCCCGTACGACCAGGTCCGCATGGGCCTGCGCGTCGAACCCGTGTGGACGGAAGGCGGCCGCCACCCCGACCACTACCGCCCCACCGGCGAGCCGGACGCGGACTACGACGCGTACAAGGAGCTCATCTGATGCCCCGGACCGGACCCGCCCGTGACGTCGCCGTCGTCGCCTTCGCGCAGAGCGACCACCTGCGCCGCACCGACGAACTCAGCGAAGTCGAGATGGTCATGCCGGTCCTGCACCAGGTGCTGGCCCAGACCGGCCTGAAGGCCGGCGAGATCGGCTTCACCTGCTCCGGATCCAGCGACTACCTCGCCGGACGGGCCTTCTCCTTCACCATGACCCTCGACGGGGTCGGCGCCTGGCCGCCGATCTCCGAGTCGCACGTGGAGATGGACGGCGCCTGGGCCCTGTACGAGGCCTGGGTCAAGATCCAGACCGGCGAAGCCGACACCGCGCTCGTCTACGCGTACGGCAAGTCCTCGCCGGGTTCGGTACGCGACGTCCTGACCCGGCAGCTCGACCCGTACTACCTCGCGCCCCTCTGGCCCGACTCGGTCGCCCTCGCCGCCCTCCAGGCGCAGGCCCTGATCGACGCGGGCGAGACCGACGAGGACGCCCTCGCCGCCGTCGGCGCCCGCAGCCGGGCCGCCGCCGGGGCCAACCCGCACGCCCAGCTCGGCGGCACCGTCCCGCAGGGCGACTACCAGGTCCGGCCGCTCCGTACGGGCGACTGCCCGCCCATCGGCGACGGCGCCGCCGCCGTCGTCCTCGCCGCGGGCGACAACGCGCGGCGGCTGTGCGCCCGGCCCGCCTGGATCACCGGCATCGACCACCGGATCGAGGCCCACGGGCTGGGCCTGCGCGACCTCACCGACTCCCCGTCCACCCGGATCGCCGCCGAGCGCGCCGGAGTCTTCGAACGCCCGGTGGACACGGCGGAACTGCACGCGCCGTTCTCCTCCCAGGAGGTGATCCTGCGCAAGGCGCTGGGAATCGGCGCGGACGTCGCCGTTAACCCGTCGGGCGGGGCGCTCGCCGCCAACCCGGTGATGGCCGCCGGCCTGATCCGGATCGGCGAGGCCGCCGCCCGGATCCACCGGGGCGAGTCGGACCGGGCCGTCGCGCACGCCACCTCCGGCCCCTGCCTCCAGCAGAACCTGGTCGCCGTCCTGGAAGGGGACCGAGCATGAGCACAGCGGGCACACCGGGGAAGGAGCCGGTGGCCGTCGTCGGCATCGGCCAGACCAAGCACGTCGCCGCCCGCCACGACGTCTCCATCGCGGGGCTCGTCCGCGAGGCCGCGGCGCGCGCCCTCGCCGACGCCGAGCTGACCTGGGCGGACATCGACGCGGTCGTCATCGGCAAGGCCCCCGACTTCTTCGAGGGCGTGATGATGCCGGAGCTCTACCTGGCGGACGCCCTCGGTGCGGTCGGCAAGCCCATGCTCCGCGTCCACACGGCCGGTTCGGTCGGCGGTTCCACCGCCCTCGTCGCCTCGAACCTCGTCGCGGCCCGGGTCCACCGCACCGTCCTGACCCTGGCCTTCGAGAAGCAGTCCGAATCCAACGCCATGTGGGGCCTGTCGCTGCCCGTCCCCTTCCAACAGCCCCTGCTGGCGGGAGCTGGCGGGTTCTTCGCCCCGCACGTGCGCGCGTACATGCGGCGCACCGGCGCGCCCGACACGGTCGGCTCGCTCGTCGCGTACAAGGACCGCCGCAACGCGCTGAAGAACCCGTACGCGCACCTGCACGAGCACGGCATCACCCTGGAGAAGGTCCAGGCCTCGCCGATGCTGTGGGATCCGATCCGGTACTCCGAGACCTGTCCCTCCTCGGACGGGGCCTGCGCGATGGTCCTCACCGACCGGGCGGGCGCGGCCCGTTCGCCGAGGCCGCCGGCCTGGGTGCACGGCGGGGCCATGCGCAGCGAGCCGACGCTCTTCGCGGGCAAGGACTTCGTCTCCCCGCAGGCGGGCAAGGACTGCGCGGCCGACGTCTACCGGCAGGCCGGGATCACGGACCCCCGGCGGGAGATCGACGCCGTGGAGATGTATGTCCCGTTCTCCTGGTACGAGCCGATGTGGCTGGAGAACCTGGGCTTCGCCGAGGAGGGCGAGGGCTGGAAACTCACCGAGGCAGGGGTCACCGCACTCGACGGCGACCTCCCGGTGAATCCCTCCGGCGGGGTGCTGTCCACGAACCCCATCGGCGCCTCGGGCATGATCCGATTCGCGGAGGCGGCCCTCCAGGTGCGCGGCCGGGCCGGTGAGCACCAGGTTCCGGGCGCCCGCCGGGCCCTGGGCCACGCGTACGGCGGCGGCGCGCAGTTCTTCGCGATGTGGCTGGTGGGGGCGGAGGAGCCGAGTTCCTGAACGGAAGCGCTCCGCGAGGCCTGGTGCCGGACCGGCCACGGGTGACTCACCGTGGCCTGTGCGGCACCCCCTGCGATGGTTACTCTGGCCCCACGACGTACCGGGAGGAGCACGCACGTGGCCGAGAGCATGATTTCGCAGCCTCTGGCCGGCTGGGGCAAGCCGGACCTCGATCTCAGCAAGGCAGACTGGCAGTCGAGCAGCCGGGGAGCGGGAGACGTCCAGATCGCCTTCGTCGAGGGGTTCATCGCGATGCGCAACAGCGAACGCCCCGAGAGCCCCTCGCTGATCTTCGCACCGGACGAGTGGCGCAAGTTCGTCCTGGGCGCCCAGGGCGGCGAGTTCGACCTGACCTAGCGGGACCCGGCCCGAGCACGGCCGGCCGCCGCCGGCCGGACGCGGACGGCACGGGAAAGGGCCGGGCATCCCGCAGGGTGCCCGGCCCTTCCGCCTGTTCACCCGGAGGCCGCCGGGGAGGCAGGACCGCCGTCCTTGCGGCGCGGGTTCATGCAGTCGAACACGACCTGGCCCGACGCCCGGTCGAAGTAGAAGTCCCCGTCGTCCCGGCCGCCGCCGACCAGGGTGTCGAACTTCCTGCTGGACAGCCACCGGGCGTCGGCCGGCAGCACGCTGCGGATCTCTGCCGGCACGTCCTCGGGGGTGGCCGGCGCGAAGGCGTACGACGGATCGTCGAGGTACATGCGGACAGCGGCCGCATCCTGCGGCGTGAGCACCCCGAACAGGCGCACGTCCGTGGGACCGGGCACCCGTGCACCGGAACTCGGCTGCATGCCGCACCAGGCGGTCGAAGCGACCGGCCCCAGCTCGGGGAACCTGGCGGAGACCGGGTCGGTCTCCCTGTGCACCGTGCACGGCCCCGTCAGCCGACCGTGCCCCGGCGCGGTGGACGGGGCGGCGCGCGGAGCGCCGCCGGCCTCCGCGGTGCACGCACCGAGCACCGGCACCGCCACCACCGCGGCGAGCGGGCCGCCCAGCAGCCTCGTCCACCTCGTCGTCATCGCCGTTCCCCCTTCCGCCGGCCGGAAGCCGAGGAGCCTACCCGCCTCCCCGGCGTTCGATCACCACCCGCGGCCACGCGGCCGCCAGCACCAGCAGCCACACCAGTTGTACGGCGGTGGCCTCCCGGGCCACCGCCCCCGCCACCAGCACGACCGCCGGGGAAGGCCCCACCCGCAGCAGCGTCGCGCGCGCCCGCGGCCCGAGGAGGCCGCCGCCACCCCCGCGATCGCCAGGTACACCCCGAGGCTCCCGCACATCAGCCACCGCACCGACTCGGGCACCGGATGGTCCGTGTACTCCACCGAGTTGCCAAGTGCGGCCGCCAGCGCCGCCACCGAGCCCGCCACGAAGCAGTGCAGCACCAGGATCAGCCGTGCCGGGAGCACGTCCCACTCCAGCAGCGGCACCCCGTCCGCCCCGTGCCGCAGCGACAGCGCCCACAGCAGGAACAGCAGCAGGAACGCGCCGGTGCCGACCCCGTAGAGCGCCGCATCCCACTCCACCTGCGACGCGGCGGCCACCATCTGGGCGACCGCCTCCCCCAGCACGATCAGCAGACCGGATCCCGCGCGGGATCCGGAACCCTTCCTGCAGGACCCGGTGGTACGGGCGGCCTGGCCGAGCCGGAGACCGCGCCGAGCCGGGGGCCGGTGCCGCAGGCGCCGGCTGACTGGTTCGCGCAGGGCGCGCGGCAGCCGGAAACCCTCTTCCGGGAGCTCGGGCCGGGCGTGCCGGGCTAGACGTGGCCGGTGGACTCCGCGGAGCACACGGGCGGCTTCTGGCTGCGCATGCAGACCATCGAGCCGGCGGTGCACCGGCGGGAGGCGGAGTCCACGACGGGGACGCCGGTCCCGGTCGACACGGAGATCGCCGTGGACGCGGTCCCGCAGACCTTCGAGACGATGGCCCCCTCCCGGCGGGCCGTGACCGGGGCCCGGCCCGGCCGGTGCGGGCGGCCCGGCAGACGCACGGGCTTCGCTCTCACCCGCGCGGCCCACTCCGGCCGCGCGGGCCGGCGAGGCTCGGGATCCCCCGGACGGAGTCCGGCGGGCTTTCCGAAGCCCGTGGCCCGCCCGGCCTGAGCCGCCCGCCCGGCCCCGGCGCCGAGGCCCCGGGTCCGACGTCCGGGCCCTGGCCCCGGCCCGCGTCGGGAGTCGGGGACGGGCGCGGAGGGTCCGCCGTCGGGGGTGGGCGGGGGCTCGGGGGCGCCGGGGCGCAGGGGCGGGGCCCGGGGCCGGAAATGCCGGGCGGGCACGTACCATGGCGGCATGTCCTTCCTCCGCCGCAACCGCGCCGCCACACCCGCCGGCCCGGAATTCGACGTTCTGGCCATGGACCCGGGGGACTGGCCGGGCAATCTCGGGGCCGGGCTGCTGCCGGCGCCCGACGGCAGCTGCCAGGGCGTCTTTCTCCGCTACGACCTGTTCGGTGGACGCGGCCCCGCAATGATCATCGGCAACCTCCCCGAGGGCTCCCCGGCCCGGGAGCTCGCCGAGGGCCAGGTCCCCTTCGAGGTGGCCCAGCTCCTCGACGCCCTTGAGAACGACGAGGACGTCGAGGTCACCGGCATCGAAGACTGCCCCGTCATGCAGGGCGACAACCTCCTCATCGTCCGCAAGGTCAAGCTCTCCGAGGGCCGGATCAGCTGCGTGCAGTTCGACCGCAGCGACAACGTGCTGGTCACCATCGCCAGCTGGGACCGGCCCATCACCGACGACCTCTACGCCCTCCTGAAGCCGCTCCCCGCCGAGCTGTTCCAGCAGGGGTAGGCGCCGCCGGCGGTCACACGTCCGCGATGTCGTTCGCCGCCACGTAGCCGAACGTCATCGCGGGGCCGATCGTCGAGCCCGCCCCCGCATAGCTGTGGCCCATCACGGCCGCGCTCGCGTTGCCCGCCGCCCACAGGCCCCGGATCACCGAGCCGTCGGGTCGCAGGGCGCGCGCCCTCGCGTCCGTGACGATGCCCCCCTTCGTGCCCAGGTCACCCGGCACGATCTTGAAGGCGTGGAACGGCGGCGCCCAGATCGGGGCGAGACACGAGTTCGGAGTGACCCCCGGGTCCGTGTAGTAGTGGTCGTACGCCGTGTCGCCCCGGTGGAAGTCGGGGTCGCTGCCGTTCCAGGCCTGCGCGTTGAACCGGTTCAGCGTCGCCCGCAGCGCGGCCGCGGGCACCCCGATCTGTCCGGCCAGCGCGTCCCAGGTCCAGGCCTTCTTCGCCGCACCCGCCTCGTACCACGAGTCCGGGAAGACGATCGTCGGCAGGATGTCCTTGAACAGGTACTTGTTGCGGTAGTTCTGGTCCACGATCAGCCAGGCCGGGATGTGCGAGCCGGCCGCCCCCCGGTCCTTCTCGTACATCACGTGCACCACGTCGCTGTACGGGGCCGCCTCGTTGACGAAGCGGGAGCCGTTGCCGTTGACGATCAGCCCGCCCGGCAGGGTGCGTTCGGCGAGGCAGAAGTACGGCTCGCCCGGCAGCGGGATCGACGGACCCCACCAGGCGTCCTCCATCAGCGCCAGTGCCGCACCGGCCCGCTGCCCCGCCCGGATCCCGTCGCCCGTGTTCTCCTTGGCGCCCACCGACCACTGGGTGCCGATCGGCTGCTGCTGGTACTGCGCCCGCATCTCCGCGTTGTGCTCGAAGCCGCCGGTGCCGATGACCACGCCCTTGCGGGCCCGTACGACACCCCGTACGCCCTCCTTCTCCACCACCACACCGGTGACCGCGCCCGCCTCCTGGACCAGGTCGACCAGCGGGCTGTTCAGCCACACCGGCACCCCCGCCCGCATCAGCCCCGCCCGCAGGCCGGCCGCCAGTGCCTGGCCCATCGTCAGCGGCTTCTGCCCGCAGAGGGCGGCCTTGGTGCCGCGCGCCACGCACTCCGCCGACACCGCGAGCCCCCTGGCGTTCACGGCCGCCAGGTTCAGCCACTTGTAGTCCTGGCTGAAGACGACCATGCCGGCCGGAACCGGCATGTACGCCGGGTTCAGACGGGCCAGTTCGGCGCCGAGGACGTTGCCGTCGATCTGGTCGGGCTCGATGGACCGGCCGTTCGCGAGCCCGCCGGGGAGGTTCGGGTAGTAGTCGCTGTACCCGTCCATGTACCGGAAGCGCAGCGGGCTGTTGGCCATCACGAAGTCGAGCATCCGCGGCCCGTTCGCCAGGAAGGCCGCCTGCCGGTCCGCCGGTACGCCGGGCCCGACGACCGCCGAGAGGTACGCCGCCGCCTTCTGCGGGGTGTCCGGCACGCCCGCGGCGAGGATCACCGAGTTGTTCGGCAGCCAGATCCCGGCGCCCGAGCGGGCCGCCGACCCGCCGAAGGTGGGCGCCTTCTCGACCACCAGCACGCTCAGACCCCGCTGGGCGGCGGTGAGCGCGGCGGTCATCCCGGACGCCCCGGACCCGACCACGACGACGTCGTACTCGCCGAGCGGAACCCCCTCCGCGGCGCGGGCGCCGGCCGGCGGCAGCACGGCGGCGGCGAGCACCCCCGCCCCGGCCCCGGCGAGGACCGCGCGGCGGGAGGGGAGGGCAGGGGGACCGGCCGGCTCGGGATCCGGGCGTACGGGACCGGATTTCACGGGTTCGGGGCTTGCGGACATGGGCGGGCTCCAGCGGGGTCGGGAGGGCGGGACGGCGGCTCCAACAATTCTGATGCCGAGTCAGAAAAGGTGTTCGGGGGATCATGTGATGTCAAGGCACGTGCAAGGGTGGCGAGATGGTCCCGAACGCACGAAATCCCGTGGTGAGCACATCGAGTGCGTACACCACGGGATTTTCGTACGGGGTGCGGGCCGCCCGGGTCAGCGGGTCCCGACCGCCGCGCGTACCGCCCTGCGGGCCATGCCGCAGTCGTCGTGCAGGCGCCGCAGCAGCAGCCGCTGCTCCTCACCGCAGGACAGGGCGCCCGCCGGCAGGGGGTGGGCCGGGGCGGTCGCCAGCATCGAGCGCTGGACCGCCGTCTCACACATCCGGATCTCCCGGGTCAGCACCAGCATCAGGTTGACCAGGAAGGCGTCCCGCGAGGCCGGACCGGCCGACTGGGCGAGCCGGCTGATCTGGCTGCGGGCGGCCGGGGCGTCGCCCAGCACCGTCCACAGCGTGGCCAGGTCGTAGCCGGGCAGGTACCAGCCCGCGTGCTCCCAGTCGAGCAGCACCGGCCCGGCCGGGGACAGCAGCAGGTTCGACAGGAGGGCGTCCCCGTGGTTGAACTGCCGCTGCACACCGGCCAGTTTCAGCCCGCACAGCAGCTTCTGGAGGTCACCCAGATCCCGGTCGGTGAGCAGTCCCAGCTCGTGGTACCGCGCCACCCGCTGCGCGTAGTTCAGCGGGTCCCCGAACAGATCGGCCGGCGGACGCCACTGGTTGACCCGGCACACCGCCCCCAGCGCGGCCCGTACGTCGGCCCGGGGCGGAGCCTCCACGGGGTGCCGCTGCAATGCCGCGACCCGGCCCGCCATCCGTTCGACCACCAGCGTGCAGTTCTCGGGGTCCGCGGCGATGAGCCGCGGCACCCGGACCGGCGGGCGGTGCCGGACGAACGTCCGGTACGACGCTATTTCGTGCCGGTACCGCTCGCGCCATTCCGGGGAGTGGTCCAGTAAGACCTTGGCCACGGCGGTCATCCGCCCTGTCGTCCCGACCAGGAGGACCGACCGTCCGCTGCGCCGCAGCACCTGTACCGGCGCGAACTCCGGACAGATCCGCTGCACCGAGGAGAGCGCGGTGCGCAGCTGCGCACCCTGCGGTCCCGAGAGGTCGATTCTTCCGCTGAGCGGCTGTGATCCCGCCCCCGGCATCCGCCGCGCCCGTACGGTGCCCTGCGCCGGTGCCGCCTGGCGGCCGGGGTCTAGGTAGGGGCCGCCGCCCGCCTGGAGCGTGCGGTGCGGCCGGACCGGGGCGGACACGGAGGACGTTGCTGCGTACATGGCGTTACGGATCCCTTCGTGCGCCGACGAGTTGCGTACGCCGCCCCGCCGATCCCGTACTTCACCCTGGGGAGTTCCGCCGGTGACCGGGGCGGGGAGGCGCATTCCTACCTGACACCCGGCCTTGGGTGGCGGACCATCTTGCGTGCCGTGGCGAAGCCTGGCGAATAGTCGCTGGGCAACTGACGGCGGGCTACTGTCAAATCAGCCGAGAACCTGGGGGCTTGACGTGAGCAAAGGTCCAAACACCCGCCTGAACGACTTGTTCGGCCTGGCCGGCTGGTCGAAGGGCGAACTGGCGAGGATGGTCAACCGGCAGGCGGCGGCCATGGGCCACCACCAGCTGGCCACCGACACTTCGCGGGTACGGCGCTGGATCGACATGGGGGAGACCCCGCGCGAGCCGGTGCCCACCGTACTGGCAGCCCTGTTCACCGAGCGGCTCGGTCGTGTCGTGACCATCGAGGACCTCGGGTTCGTACGGCAGCGGCGCACCACGAAACGGCAGCCGGACGGGGCGAAGGAGAACCCCGACGGAATGCCCTGGGCGCCCGAACGCACAGCCGCGGTCCTCACCGAATTCACGGGAATGGACCTCATGCTCAACCGTCGCGGTCTGATGGGCGCGGGTGTCGCGCTCACCGCCGGCTCCGCCCTCACCCATGCCATGAAAGACTGGCTGCACACCGACCCCGCCCCCTCCAAGAACCCCCAGCCGTTCGGCGACTCCTTCCAGGCCGACCCGGCGGGCTACGACCGCTACGAGGCCGCACCCATCGGCTCCCTGGAGATCGAGGCGCTGGAGCGCTCCGTGGAGGTCTTCCGCGCCTGGGACGCCTCCAGGGGCGGTGGACTGCAGCGCAAGGCCGTGGTCGGCCAGCTCAACGAGGTCGGCGGCATGCTCGCCTACCACCACCCCGACCACCTCCAGCGGCGGCTGTGGGGGGTGGCGGCCAACCTGGCGGTGCTGGCGGGCTGGATGTCCCACGACGTGGGTCTCGAACCCACCGCGCAGAAGTACTTCGTCATCGCCGCGCACGCGGCCCGCGAGGGCGGCGACCGGCCGCGGGCCGGCGAGGCGCTGTCGCGGGCCGCGCGCCAGATGGTCCACCTGGGCAAGCCCAACGAGGCCCTGGACCTCATGAAGCTGGCCCAGTCCGGCTCCGGCGAGCAGACCCTGCCCCGTACCCGCGCCATGCTGCACACCATCGAGGCCTGGGCGCAGGCCGCCATGGGCAAGGGGCAGGCGATGCGGCGCACCCTCGGCGAGGCCGAGGACCTGTTCGTGTCGGACAAGGGCGACGTCCCGCCGCCGTCGTGGATGCAGAACTTCGACGAGGCGGACATGCACGGCATGCAGGCCCTGGCCTTCCGCACCCTCGCCGAACACGACCCCACGGCCGCACCGATCGCCCAGCAGCACGCCCGGGAGGCCCTGCGGCTGCGGTCCGGCGGCCACCAGCGTTCGCAGATCTTCGACTACATCTCCATGGCCTCGGCCTGTTTCATCGCCGACGATCCGGAGCAGGCGGACCGCTATGCCCGGCTCGCGCTGGTCTCGATGAACGAGACCTCCTCGCACCGGACCTGGGACCGGCTGCGCGAGATGTACCGGCTGACCGGCCAGTACGCCGGGTACGCGCGCATCGAGGACCTGCGGGCGGAGATCAAGCTGGCCCTGCCGAACAGCCCGACGCAGCGCAGCATCTAGGCCTTGCGCGGGAACTCCGCGCCGGTGTGTCAACAGGCACCGGCATCCGCATCGGCACCCGTACGGAGACGAGAAAGGCCGCGCCTCGTGGCGCGGCCCTGAAGCGGTACCCGTCGCAACAGTGCCCGTCGGCCTGTCGCGGGCGTTCAGCCCCCGACCCTGGCCACCAGCACGCAGGCATCGTCCTCGCGTTCACCCTCACCGAACTCCTCGACCACCATCCGCACGCACTCCTGCGCCGAACGCGCGGCCGTGAAACGCGGCGCGAGGGCCAGCAGCCGCTCGGTGCCGTCCGCCCGGCTGAACTCGATGCCGCTCGGCGTCAGCCCGTCCGTGTGCAGGACGATCACGTCGCCGGGTTCCAGCCGTTCCTCGGCCTGCCCGTACGCCGCCCCGGAGGTCGCGCCCAGCAGTACGCCCTCGGGCGGCTGCAGGGTGCGGCCCGAGCCGCCGCGGAACACCAGCGGGGCCGGATGGCCGGCCTGCGCCCAGGAGAGCATCCGGCACGCGGGATCGTAGCGGCAGCACACGGCCGAGCCGAGGGCCGGCTGTACGGAGGTCTCCAGGAGCTGGTTGAGCCAGCCCATCAGCGGGCCCGGCTCGATCCCGGCCATGGCCATGCCGCGCAGGGCGCCCAGCATCATCGCCATCCCGGAGGTGGCGGTGACCCCGTGCCCGGTGAGGTCGCCGACGGTCAGCAGCGAGCAGCCGTCGGGCAGTTCGAGCGCGTCGTACCAGTCCCCGCCGATCAGCGCGCTGGTCGCCGAGGGCAGGTAGTGCGCGGCGACGTCGAGCGCGCCGGTCGTGTGGTGCGGGAACCGCAGGGAGCCGTGCCACGGGGGGAGCACGGCTTCCTGCAGCTCGACCGCCAGCCGGTGCTCGGTCTGCGCGATCTCCCGCCGGCGCTGCAGCGAGTCACGGGACTCGCGTACGGCGCGCTGGCTTCGGCGCAGTTCACTCACGTCCCGGAGCACGGCCCACATGGAGGCCGTGCAACCGTCGGAGTCGAGTACCGGCTCGCCTCGCATGTGCAGCGTCCGGACGCGGCCGTCGGCCCGGACGATGCGGAACTCGCCGTCGATCGGCTTGCCGTCGACCAGACAGGCCGTCACCATCGAGGTGAGCAGCGGCTGGTCCTCGGAGAAGAGGGTGGAGCCGAGTTCGTCGAGGGAGAGCGGGCCCGCCTCCGGTGACCGCCCGAAGATCTGGAACAGCTCCTCGGACCAGTTGACTTCGTCCGTGAGCAGGTTCCATTCGGCGCTGCCGACGCGGGTCTGCTGGGCCTCGGGCCCGGTCTCGGACGCTCCCTCGGGGAGCTCGTCGAGGTCGGGGACGGGCGGCAGGCCCTCCTTGAGCTGGCCGAGGTGCTCGCGCAGGTCGTCGAGGTGGTGGACGGCGAGGTCGCACAGTGCGCGCTGCCAGCGGCCCTGTGCGTCGTCGTCGTCGACGACGGTGTCGCGGCGCACCGCGTCCACTTCGCCGCGAAGTTGCCGGGTATGCGAGATCAGTGCGTCCACCGACCCTGGTTCGGGCGGCTGCGCGGGACGGTCCGCGAAGAGGTGGGACGGCATGAGAACTCCGATACAGGCGGCGCGGTACGGCCAAGTCTGAAGGAAGGACCGGTTACGACTGTTGCACAGGCGGACACGGCCCGTAAGCCGTTTGGCAACATCCGTAAGGGTCTTGCTTCAGGCATATGCCAAAGGCCTCCCGGCCCCCCCTTGGCCTGTACGAACGATTCCGGTCAGTCCCGGCCTGCCGCGCCGGCGGTTTCCGGCCGCCCCCCGGTGTCACACGCTGATCGGCACCGGGTGGATCTCGCTGGCCGGGTGCCCGGTGCGCTCGTGGATCCGCATCACCGCGTCCGCCGAGGGCGCCTCGGACAAGCAGTAGACCGTGCCGGACGAGGGGTCGGCCCAGGCGCGCTCGAAGTGCACCTTCTCGTCGGCCTCGATGGCCAGGTCCGCCTTGTGGGCGGCCATCAGCTCCGCTTCCGTGATGCCCTTCATGCCGTGGTGGACATCCATGTACATCGTCACCGCCGTACACCTCCTCACATGCTTCGGCGGGTCTCTCCTCCCATCGTCCTCCCGCGGCCGGAAACCGGCCCTCTGGGCGCGGCGGATCGCTCGTACGGTCGAGGTGTACGAGGCCTCGGAGCGGCAGAACCCGCACGCGAGCCGGATCGACACCCCCGTGGACGTACCCCGAACGAAGGACACCATGGGCGGCCGGGGCGACCGCCCGTTTCCCACTCCACCCGGTGATCGCTACTCTACGTGCCGGTAATGATCCGGAGAGGTCCGCGCGCGGGGGCCGGGGCAGGGTTTGGGGAGACAGCGAGATGACCGGGCAGAGCCGCCGCTCCTTCCTCACGTACCTCGTCGCGGCGCCGACGCTCGCCCTCGTCACCCGGGCCGGAGCCGACGCCCTCGCCCCGCAGCCCGCCCACGCCGTGGTCCCGAGCCCGCCCGCCCCGGCCGATCTGGTGGACCTCGGCGACCTGTTCATCCTGGCCGGCGCACCCACTTCGGCGCTGCTGGCGCTCTCCGTGGAGGCGGACGGCGGCATCCGCTTCCGGCTGCCGCGCGAGGAGGTGGGCCAGGGCCTCACCACCGCCGTGGCCATGCTCGTCGCGGAGGAGCTCGACGCGCCGCTGGCCGCCGTGCGCGTGGAACTGGACGACGCCCGGCCCGAGCTGCTGTTCAACCAGCTCACCGGGAGCTCCAACTCCGTCCGCTCGCTCTACGGTCCGGTCCGGCAGACCGCCGCCACCGCCCGCGCCCGCCTGGTCGCGGCCGCCGCCCTCCGGTGGAACCTCGCCGCCTCCTCGCTGACCACGGCGAACGGAGCCGTACGGGCCCCCGACGGCCGCACCGCCGGCTACGGCAGCCTCGCAGCGGCCGCCGCCGACCCCGCCCTGACGGTCCTCGACGCCACCCCGAAGAAGACGGCGAAGCACGCCCTCGTCGGCAGGCCCACCGGCCGGATCGACGCCCGCGCCATGGTGACCGGCGCCCAGCAGTACACCCTCGACCTCGACGTGCCCGGCGCAAAGCCCTGCGTGGTGCGCCGCCCGCCCACCCTCGGCGGCAGCGTCCAGGGCGTCGCCAACCTCGCCGCCGTCCGGGCGATGCCCGGCGTCCTGCACGTGGTCACCGTCCCGACCGGGGTCGCCGTCGTCGCCGAGACCTTCGGCCAGGCCCTCGTCGCCAAGGCCGCCCTCCAGGTCAGCTGGGGTCCCGGCCCCGCCGACCGGCTCTCGGACGAGGAGATCCGCGCCAAGCTGCGCGCCGCCACCCCGCCGCTGCTGGTGCCTCCGCTGCTCACCCCGTACGTGGACGCCGAGTTCGACTTCGCCTTCGTCAGCCACGCGCCCATGGAGACCAACTCCGCGATCGCCGACGTACGGGACGACCGCGCGGAGATCTGGTCCGGGCTCAAGTCCCCGATCGTGGCCTGCGAGACCATCGCCGCCGAACTCGGCCTGCCGCTGGACAAGGTGACCGTGCACGTGGTCCAGGCCGGCGGCTCCTTCGGCCGGCGGCTCTTCTTCGACGCCGCCCTGGAGGCCGCCCGCGTCTCCAAGGCCTGCCGCCGTCCCGTCCGGCTGATGTGGACCCGTGTCGACGACACCCGGCACGGCCGGATGCGCCCCGCCACCCACCACAAGATCCGCGCAACCCACCTGCTCGGCGAGGTGCTCACCTTCGAGCACCGGGTGGCCGCCGCCGAGACCGACTTCCGGCACGGGCTCGGCGAGATCATCACCGCCACCGCCGCCGGCCTGCCGTCCGGCATCGGCAACGCGACGCTCGCCCAGACCCTGTTCCACACCACGATCAAGTCCCCGTACCACTTCGGCCTCACCACCCACGGGCTCAGCGAAGTGCCCACCGGCATCCCGACCGGCTCGTGGCGCTCCGTGTACTCCGCCAACACCCGCGGCGCCGAGGAGATCGTCGTCGACGAACTGGCCGCGCGGACCGGCAAGGACCCGTACCGGTTCCGGCGCACGTTCCTCAAGACCGACGCCCAGCGCGCGGTGCTCGACAAGGCGGCCACCGAGGGGGAGTGGGGGCGGCCGATGCCGGCGGGCTGCGCGCAGGGCATCGCCTTCCACGAGGAGTACAAGTCCCGCACCGCCTGCCTGGTCGAGATCGACACCCGCGACCCGGAGCACGTCCGCGTCACCAAGGCCGTCATCGCGGTCGACGTGGGCCTGCCCGTCAACCCGCGCGGACTGGAGGCCCAGATGATCGGCGGCCTCACCGACGCGATCTCCACCACCCTCAAGGCCGGGCTGCACCTGGACAAGGGGCTGCCGCTGGAAGGCAGTTACAGCCAGTTCCACTGGGCCCGGCAGCGTGACACCCCGCGCGACGTACGGGTCTTCGTGCTGCCCGCCACCGGCGAGGAGCCGGGCGGCGCGGGCGAACTCGGCGTACCCGCCGCGGTGGGCGCCATCGCCAATGCCTGGGCCCGGGCCACCGGGAGCAGGCCGCGCTCCTTCCCCCTCGACTTCGACGTCGACTTCACCCCGTACCCCCGCTAGCCGGCAGTCGAGTTCAGGAGAATCCGCCGTGCCCTCGCACACCTTCACCGTCAACGGCCGGAGCGTCACCGTGGACGCGCCCGACGATCTGCCCCTGCTGTGGGTGCTCCGCGACATGCTGGGCGTCCGCGGCCCCAAGTACGGCTGCGGCGTGGACGTCTGCAAGGCCTGCACCAGCCATGTCGACGGGTCGGACGTCCGTCCGTGCGTGGTCCCCGTCTCCGCGTGCGCCGGGAAGACCGTGACCACCATCGAGGGGCTGGCGAACGGGGACGAGCTGCATCCCGTGCAGGAGGCCTGGCTCGAACAGGACGTCGCCCAGTGCGGTTTCTGCCAGCCCGGCCAGATCATGGCCGCCGTCGCCCTCCTGAAGCGCACCCGCACGCCCACGGACGAGGACATCGACGCCATCGCCAACATCTGCCGCTGCGGCACCTACTTCCGCATCCGGGAGGCCATCCGCAGCGCGGCCGCGCGGATGTGAACGAGAGGGGCCCCGGCGACTCCCCCGTCGATCCCGGGGCCCGACCGCTCATGGTCAAACCTAGGCGGACGGTGGTCGGTTCGCAGGGTCCGCCCTGCCCAGTGACCGGGCGAGACGGGTTTCACTGCGCACAGTGTGCGCCCGGTGGTTGAATGCGACGGCGTGCCCCGGACCGAAGGGAACCTCCCATTTCGCATCCTCCCGCCCAGCCGCCGGCACCCGCGGCAGCGCCCCCGCCCGCGGACCGGTCCCGCAGCCGGTCCGAGGACGTCCTCAAGATGCACCGGCTCGCCCACTCCGGCGGCTCGGCCGCGCTGTTGCAGTGGCTCGCCGCCCGGCTGGGCGGCTGGACCGGCGTGGTGGACGCCGAGGGGACGGCGGGTCCGGAGCTCGCCGTCCGCGGGGCCACGGAGCTGCAGGCCCGGGGCGTACGGTCGGCCGTACTGCACGGCGAGAGCTCGGCCGCGCTGCTGTTCGCCCTGGACGAGAACCGTGCGCTGGCCGCCGTACTGGACCTGCCTCACCACCCGGGAGCGTCCGCGCTGCTCGCCGACGCCGCCGCGGCTCTGGCACTCGTCCTGCGCGCGGAGGAGGCCGAGCGGCGCGAGGAGCGGGCCGAGCTCGCCGAATCGCGGGCGCGCGAGGCCGTCCTGCACCTGCTGATGAACGGCCGGCTCTCCACCGCCCACCAGATCGCCGAGGCGCTCTGCCCCTCGCTGCCCGAGCCGATGCGGATGTACGTCGTGGAATGCCGGGCCGGGGAGCGGGGCGAGGTGGCCCGGGTCTGCGAGGAGCTGACGGGCTGCCGGGCCTGGATCGTGCGCTGCCCGGTGTACGTGCGCCACCTCCTCGTCCTGGTGCCCGCCAACCTCGCGGCGGCCTCGGGCGAGCACGATCCGCTGGCCGAGGCGCTGGTGGGGGCGGCCCGGGACCGCGCGGTGGGGGTCAGCGGGCAACTGCGGCTGCGGGAGGCCCCCGCTGCCTACACACAGGCCTTCCACGCCCTGGCCGTCGCCCGCGGCCGCGCCGCGCGGTACGCCCGCTTCGGTCCCGGGCCCGAGCTGGAGCTGGTCGCCCACACGGCCGGGACCGGCTGGGCCGAGGCCCTGCTCACGCCCCTGCACACGTACGAGCCCCGGCGCCCCCAGGACCCCGGCGCACAGGAGCTGCGGGCCACTGCCCACGCGTGGCTGAACTTCAGCTCGCACGCGACCCGGCTGCTGAAGATCCACCGCAACACCCTGGCCACCCGGCTGCGCCTGGTCGAGTCGCTGCTCGGCACGGACCTCGCGCGGCTCCCCGAGCAGGCGGCGCTCTCGCTCGCGCTGCGGCTGACCCCGGGCGGTTCGGGCGCCGCCGCCCGGGCCTGCGGTCCGGCCGATCTGGACGGCGTGCTGCGCCACCCAGACCTGGCGGCCTGGGCCCGTGCGCATCTGGCGCCGCTGACCGGGCGGGACGCCCCGCCCGGTGCGCGCGAGACCGTACGGACCTGGCTGCGGCACGACGCGCACCTGGTCCCGGCGGCGGCCGCGCTCGGCATCTCGGTGCCGGGTACGCGCAAGCGGCTGACCCGGATCGAGACCCTGCTGGAGCGTTCGCTGCTCCAGTCGCCCAGCGCCCGGCACGACCTGTGGCTGGCTCACCGGGCCGAGGAACTGGCCGGGTTCACGGCATGACGCAGCCCCAAAAGGGGGCAAAATGCATGACGCGCTCCGGCTGAAGGCGCGGCTGCTGTTCACGCCGGGGGGGGCGCGGTGATCGACGTGCCGTACCTGCTGGAGTCGGCCCGGCCGGCCGCACCGGCCGCACCGGCCGCACCGGCGGAGTCGACGACGGCGTGATCCGGGCCCCGCCGGTCAGCCGCTGCGGCGCGGGGCCCGGCCGGCCGGTTTCGGGCCCGGTGCGGCCGGCTCCGCCGCGGCCTGCTGGAGCACCGCCGCATGGGCCAGCGCCAGCTCCACCACGTGCGCCGGGTCGGACAGCGTGCGGCCGGTCAGCTGCTCCAGCCGCCGCAGCCGGTTCGAAACGGTGTTGCGGTGGCAGTACAGCTGCTGGGCGGCGTACGTCGTCGAGCCTCGGCAGGTCAGCCACGTGCCCAGCGTCGTCAGCAGCACCCTGCGGTCCTCCGCGGGCAGCGCCAGCACCGGGCCCAGCACCACCTGCCGCAGCCGGCCCGCGAGTTCGGCCTGGGAGGCGACCAGCGCCGTCGGCAGCCGTTCGTCCAGCAGGGCGGTGCACGGACCGCCGGACGCCGGGGCGGTGCGCAGCGCCAGCGCGGCCAGCCAGCGCGCCCGGGCCAGGTCCCCGGGGGTCTGCACGACCGGGCTGACCCCGGCCCGGGCTCTGAGCGGGCCGAGCAGCTCCCGTACGGACTCCAGCGGATGGTGCCCCAGTTCCACCAGCCCGGTCTCCCCGTCGGCGCGGATCCGCCACAGCACGCGCAGGCCGCCCGCGGCCGGCTCGCCCGGGCCTCCTGCACCTCCCGCGCCTCCTGCGCCTCCCGCGCCTCCCGGGCCGAGCACGACGACCGTGAACCGGCCGCGCTCCGGAAGCCCCAGCTGGGCCGCCGCCTCCGAGGCCGCGGGCCCGTCCGACGGTCCCGCGCCGTCGAGCAGCGCGTCCAGGAGGGCCGCCCGGCGCTCCCGGTCGCGGTCGCAGCGCGCGGCCTCCGTACGGCGGTAGGCATCGGCCACCGCGTCCGTCAGCTGGTCCAGTACGTCCCACAGCACGGCCGCGGCGGGCAGCATCCGGGGCAGCGCCGCCGGGTCGTGCGCGGCCACCGCCTCCGTGAGGGTCTGCCACACCAGTCGGCCGCCGCGCCGGTAGGTGCGCAGCAGCGAGGCGAGCGGCAGGCCCTGTTCCGCCCGGAGCGTGCCGGTGGCCCGGGCGTCGGCGAGTTCCACGGGCAGCCCGCGGATGCTCCGCACCAGGCCCTCGACGGCCTGCCGGAGGTTGTGGTGGATCCGCTCGCGCAGCTCGGCCCGGCCGAGCAGGGCGGCGTACGCGGGATCCTCGGCCAGTGTCCGGTCGGCGAGGCGGTCCGCCGCCACGGTGATCCGGCGGGACAGGTCCTCTCGTATCTCCTCGATGATCCGCTCCATGACGGGCAGAGTGACACGTGGGAGGGGGCGGTGGGGAGGGCCCGGAGCATGCCGTGTCCGCTAGCGTGTCCGAATCACTGCATGTGGAGTGGCGATCTGCCGTGCTCCGCAGACCGCAGACCCGCAGACCCGCACACTCGCACGCCCGCAGACCCTCAGGGAACCGCCCATGCGCCAGAACCCGGAGCGCCGCGCCGCGCTCCTCGACGCCGCGATCGAAGTCCTGGCCCGCGAGGGCTCGCGGGGGCTGACCCTGCGGGCGGTGGACACCGAGGCGGGCGTGCCGGCCGGCACCGCCTCGAACTACTTCGCCAACCGCGCCCAGTTGCTCGTGCAGATCCTGCACCGCTCCCGGGAGCGGCTGGTCCCAGATCCGTCCGACCTGGCCGGCCCGCTGGACACCAAGGTGCTGCTCGGGCAGCTCCTGGAGCGGATGCGACGCGAGCGCAGCGTGCACATCGCCATGCTGGAGCTGCGCCTGGAGGGCATCCGGCGCCCCGAACTCCAGGCGGAGCTGACCGCCTTCCAGGGGGCCGAGCTGGAGACGAACGTGGCCTGGCACCTGGAGGCCGGGCTGCCGGGGGACCGGCAGGGCGTGGTGCTCCTGTACCTGGCGATGCTCGGCCTGATCGTGGACGACCTGACCGTGCCGGCACTGCTCGCGCCCCATTCAGTGGAGGGGCTCATCGAGACGATGGTCGAGCGCCTCCTCCCGGAGCGCCCCGCGCACTGACTATCGTGCCGCTGGGCAGTACCGCACGATGCGCGGAGGAGACCATGGAGATGACCGGGGGCTCGGGCAACGGCATCCAGTGGCTGGCGGACTGGGACGGCTGGTACGTCGGCCTCACCTTCGCCCGGGGCATACCCCCCGGGGAACTCGCGCTGCGCCTCGGCGCGCTGCCGGGCATACGGCCCGGCCCGTTGGGCGCGACGGACGCCTGGAGCATGGTCACCGAGACGATGGACGGCGACGGCGTGGCCCGCGTCGGCAGCTGGGGCGGCTGGTCGTTCGCCGTCGAGCACGGCATGCCGGCGGGGGCGGAGCGGCTGGCCGAGGTCTCCCGGTCCGGCATCGAGGCCGTTCACCTCGACCCGCAGCCGGACCATCCGCCCAAGCAGTTCGCGTACGCCAGGGACGGTGAGCTGGTGTGCTGCTTCGGCCTCGGTGAGGAGGGCTGGCGCGGCGGCCACCGGCCGGACTTCCTGCTCAAGGAGCTGGTCGCGGCCCGGATCCTCGCCCCGGACGGCACCCACGCGGGCCCCGGGGACGAACCCTGCGCGGAGCGCGACCGCCGCACCCTCGCCGTCCTGGAGCACCGCTTCGCCCTGTCCCTGCCGCGCCGCCTGATCGAGGACACCCCGCTCCCGGCGTTCGTGACGTGCACGCAGTAGGGCACGGGAGGGACGGCGGGCCGCCGGGCGCGGGGCAGGGCGTGGTGATCTTATGTCCGGACGTGCGCGAGTCAGCTGGGAATGCGGGCGGCGAGCGACTTTCATGGGGGTGCCATGACTCGTACCGGAGCAGGGGGAGCACGCATGGGCACCGAAGGCAGCCGGAAGGACAGCGCACCCACCCTGATCGGTTCCGTGCAGCGGGCGCTGCGCCTCGTGGAGGCGATGTACGCCGAAGGCGGGGCGACGGCGAAACGGCTCGCGCGCGTCACCGGCATTCCGCTGCCCACCGTGTACCACCTGCTGCGGACCCTCAGCCACGAGGGGTACGTCGAGCGCGAGGGCGGCGCCTTCCGGCTGGCGGACGATCTTCCGCTTGCGTTGTGAGCTCCCGTGCGCCCTCGTGCCCGATCGGCAGCCGTGATCAACATTCGTGATCAGAAGTCGACGTGTTCCGGCCAAGCTGTCGCGCGGTTCTGTGCATGTTCCCGCGGAAAATGCCAGAAGCCCCTTCCGTGCTGTGGAACCTGAGTAAGTTCCCTCCTGTCGCGCCGTAGACCGTGCACCTCGCACGTCTGGCCGGGAGGGGAGCCCGCGTGCCCGGGATCGACGAATGCCTGCTCGAAGCCATGGCCCTGCCTGGTGCGCGGGGGGCCGCGCTGGTCGACTGGAGCAGCGGACTGGCCCTCGGCACCGCCGGGGACTCGCCGGTCGGCGACCACGAGACCACCGCCGCCGAGACCGCCGAGCTGGCCCGGGCGGCCGCCGAGTACGAGTCCTTCGCCCAGCCGGCGCCGGACTCCGCACCGGGTGAGGTCTTAGGCCAGCCCGTGGAGGATCTGATCGTCACCACGCGCACCGGCTACCACGTCCTCCGCTTCGTCGAGACCAGCTTCGACAGCAGCATCTTCCTCCACCTGTGGCTGGACCGCGCCGACGGAAACCTCGCCCTCGCCCGGCACAGACTCCGCGCCCTCGCCGAGGAGCTGGTCCTCAGATGACCGGCACCCAGGTCGGCGGCTTCTCCGCCGTCGCGATATCCCCCCTGCTCAACCGGCTCGCCGCCGAGCGCGCCACCGGCGCCCTGCTCCGCGACCGCGGCACCCTCTTCCTGGAGGACGGCCGCGTCGTCCACGCCGAGAGCCCGGCCACCCCCGGCCTCGACGTACTGCTCACCACCGGTGGCGGCCTCGCGCCCGAGCGCTGGCGCGAGGCCGTGGACCAGGCCGGTGCCCGCCGCCAGGTCGCCCGCTTCCTCGTGGACAGCGGCGGTCTCACCGGGGGCGAACTGGAGATCTGCCATCTCGCCGCCATATTCGACGCCGCCTTCTTCGCCCTGTCCCCGGGCACCGGGCCCTCCCGGTTCCGCCGCGGGGCAACCCACTGGATCGGCTCCGTCCGCTCGGTCCCGGCCGCCGCCGTGGAGCGGGAGACCCGGCGCCGGCGGGAGCTGCTCGACGCGGTGTGGCCGTACCCGCTGCTGGACACCTCCCCCGTGGTGCCCCGGGCCGCCGCTCCCGGCCAGACCGTCACCACCCGCCAGCGGATGCTGCTGGCCCGGGCGGACGGCGTACGGACCCCTGCGGACCTCGCGTGGCTGCTGGGCCGCCCCGCGTTCCACACACTGCTCGACGTACGGCGCCTCGCGGCGGCGGGACTGGTCGAGACCCCCCACGCTCCGGTCCCGGCACCGGTCGAAACACCCCTGCCCGACTGGATGACCCAGAACCAATCCCCGGACGTGGCGCTGCTTCGCCGGTTACGCGACGCACTGGAGGCAAGCCTGTGAGGCTCCCGCTGCGACCGGCACTGCGCTCCGAGCGCGCCGACCGCCCCGAGCGCGACGACCGCTCCGAGCGGAGGCTGCCCGAAAGGAGAAGGGCCGACATGAGCACGGTGATGGTGCCCGCCGAGGCCGAAGCCGACATACTCGCCGAGCTCTGCAGGCTGCGCGCCCGGGTCCCCCAGCTCACCGGCGCCCTCGTCGGCAGCGCCGACGGCCTGGTGCTCGCGCAGGACAGCGCCGCCACGGAGGTGGAGGCTGTGGCGGCGCTGACCGCGGCCGCCCTCGGGGTGGCCCAGCGGCTCAGCGACAGCACCGGCCAGGGCGGATTCCGCGAGCTGCTGGTACGTGGCGAACACGGATACGTGGCCACCTACGCGGCCGGGGACGCGGCCGTCCTCACCCTGATCGCGGAGACCCGCGTCAACGTCGGCCGGCTCCACCTGGAGGCCCGCCGCTCCAGCCTCCGGATAGCGGAGCTCATCGACCACGTCCTCGGTCGCCGCGGCCCCGAGGTCCCGTCGTCCTGAGCCGTCCGGCGGCCTGTTGAACCCCCACCCGTACACAACCCGTACGCCACCGGTACCTGCACGTCCGTGTCCGTACAGGCATGGCCGTACAGGCCGGTGCACATCAGTACAGATCAGCACGGATCAGTACAGACCATCAGGAATCCTGGAAAAGAAAGAGGAACCACTCATGGCCAACGTGGAAACCGCACTCAAGGAAGCCACCGCCACCATCGACGGCGCGATCGGTGCCGCCCTGGTCGACTACGACAGCGGTATGGCCCTGGGCACCATCGGCGGAGGCAAGGAACTCGACCTCTCGGTGGCCGCGGCGGGCAACACCGACGTGGTCCGGGCCAAGGTCCGCACCATGGACATGCTCGGCCTGAAGGAGGAGATCGAGGACATCCTGATCACCCTCGGGAGCCAGTACCACCTGATCCGGCTGCTGAAGGGACGAGGGAGCAAGGGCTTCTTCCTCTACCTCGCGCTCGACCGCGGCCGGGCGAACCTCGCGATGGCCCGGCACCAGCTCAAGAAGATCGAGGCTGAGCTCGAAGTCTGAGCAAACGTTCGGTCCGACCCCGACGCCGAGGTGGCGGGCGGCTGAATTCTTTGCCGTCCGCCCAGGGATACAAGGGCCATATGTCCAGGATGGGGGGACTTTATCATCCCGTTACCGAGTAGGATGCTCTCATCACCTGATCATCGAAATAGCTTGAAACGCTGGAGAACCTGCAACCCATGCCCCCGCGCCTGAGCATCGTCGTCCCCGTCTACAACGTCGAGCTCTATCTCGACGAGTGCCTGGAGTCCATTGCCGCCCAGACGTTCGCCGACTTCGAGTGCATCCTCGTCGACGACGGGTCCACCGACACCAGCGCCGTCATCGCCAAGGCCTTCGCCGCGCGGGACAAGCGTTTCCGGGTCGTCATGCAGGAGAACGCCGGACTCGGCGCCGCCCGCAACGTGGGCGCCCGCCACGCCTCCAAGGACAGCGAGTACCTGGCCTTCGTCGACAGTGACGACACGATGCCGGACTACGCCTACGAGCGCCTGATCGCGGCCCTCGACGAGACCGGCTCGGACTTCGCCGGCGGCAACGTGAAGCGCTTCCGCTCCGTCGGCATGCAGCAGTCCTGGGGTCACCGGGCCGCCTTCGCCAAGACCCAGCTGAAGACCCACATCTCCAAGTTCCCGGCGCTGGTCACCGACCGCACCGCGTGGAACAAGGTCTACCGGCGCACCTTCTGGGACGAGCACGGCTTCCAGTACCCGGAGGGCATCCTCTACGAGGACGCCCCCGTCAGCATCCCCGCGCACTACTTCGCCTCCAGCGTCGACATCATCAGCGACTGCGTCTACCACTGGCGCGTCCGCGAGACCGGCGAGCGCTCGATCACCCAGCGCTCCACCGACCCGGTCTCCCTGATCGACCGCGTGACCTCGGTCCGCCTGGTCCGCGAGTCCCTCAAGGCCAAGGAGGGCGCCAAGTACGCCCGCTACCTGCGCGACTACGACTACAACGTGCTGAGCGAGGAACTCCCGCTCATCTACAAGTACGTCGGTGAGGGCGGCGCCGACTTCCGTGCCGCGTTCGTCAAGGAGGTCGGGGGGCTCATCGGCGAGATCGGCACCGGCCCGTGGTCCGACCTGACCGTCGCCGACCGCCTCAAGGCGTACCTGGCCCGCGAAGGCCGCGTCGAGGACTTCATCGCCCTCACGGACCACCAGCGCGACTACTCCTACAGCGTGCCCGTCAAGGGACTGGCCCGCCCGCAGGCCGACTACCCCTTCCTGCACGGCCGTCCGCCCGTCCCCGCCAAGATCCTCACCCTCGGCCCGCGCGAGCGCCGCGTCGTCAGCCGCCTCGAACAGGCCGTCTGGAGCGACGGCAAGCTGCTGCTGCGCGGCTACGCCCTGCCCGGCCACCTCGGCGCGGAGAGCCGCCTCGGCTCGCGCAAGATGCTGGTCTTCCGCGAGGGCGGCAAGCGCCGCCGCACCGTCGTCAGCGCCCGCACGGTCGCCTCCCCGATGGCCACCGTCAACTCCCCGCACCTCGCACTGCGGCACGCCGACTGGGCCGGCTTCACCGCCGTCGTCGACCCCACCGCCTTCCAGACCGGAGGCAAGTGGAACGACGGCATATGGACCACCTCCGTCGCCGTCACCGGCGCCGGCGGCCTGCACCGCGCCCGGCTCAGGGGCGGCGAGTCCGACAGCGGGCAGAACCCGCCCGCCCACTGGGTGGCACCGGACGTCCGCATCGTCCCGAACTCCCAGGGCGCCCTCACCATCCAGGTGGAGGTCGTCCGCGCCCGCGCCCTGGACGTGCGCCCGGCCGGTGACGACGCCGTCGAGATCGTCGGCGAGCTCGCCGCCCGGATCGGCACCGGCGCGACCCTGCGCGCCGAGCACGTCTCCACCGCCACCGTCCTCACCTTCCCGGTCGAGACCGCCGCCGGCAGCGCCGACCGGGTCCCGTTCACCGTGCGCGTACCGCTGGCCGACCTGGCCGCCGTACCGGACGCCGCGTGCGAGCCCGGCGAGTGGACCCCCGAGCCGTGGGCCCTGACGGTGGTCGGCGCCGACGGCTCCGAGCACCGGCTCGCGCACGACGAGCGCGGCGGCTTCGCCGGCCTGGTCGTGCCGCTGACGGGCGGGGACACCGGCCGCGCCCTCTTCGCCAAGCGCGGCAACACCGGACACCTGACCCTCTCGGTGCAGCCCTCGCCGCCGCTGGTCGACTCGGTCGCCACCCAGGACGGGACCATCACCCTCAAGGGCCGGTTCGTCGCACCCACCGACGAGGCGTACGAGCTGGTCCTGCACGACGCGCACGGCACCGAGTTCAGCTACCCCGTCACCCGCGACGGCGACCGCTTCGAGTCCGTCTTCGAGCCCGTGCTCCCCGAGGCCTACGCCGGCCGCACCACGCTGCCCAAGGGCCGCTGGTGGCCCACCATGCGCCCGGTCGCCCAGGGCGGCACCACCGCGGGCCTGCTCGGCGTCGACCGCGGCGCCCCGGTGCAGTTCGCGCCCACCGCCCTGCACGCCGGCCCCCACGCCCTCACCGTCGAAGGCCGCCGGATGCGGGTCGAGGCCCGCTTCTACGACCGCATGGTGCTCGTCGCCGACCCGCTGCTCAGCCCGCGCGACCGGTCCCGGTACACGCAGCGCGCAATCCGGTTCGAGACGTACCCGGCGCAGCGCGCCCTGCCGGTCAAGGACATCGCCGTCTACGACACCTTCCAGGGCAACGGCGCGGGCGACTCGCCCCGCGCCATCCACGAGGAGCTGGTGCGGCGCGGCGAGAAGCTGGACCACGTCTGGCTCGTCCAGGACGGCCGCGCCGAGGTCCCCGCGACCGCCCGCGCCGTCCAGTACGACAGCGTCGAGGCCTGGGACGCCCTCGCCCGGGCCCGCTACTACGTCGTGAACGACAACGTGCCGGGGCGCTTCCAGCGCCGCGCCGGCCAGATCGTCGTCCAGACCTGGCACGGCACGCCGATCAAGGAGATCGGCCACGACTTCATCCACGACTACTACACGAGCCCCGAGATCCTGGAGGGGCTGGAGCACGACAGTGCCCAGTGGTCCCTGCTCGCCTCCCCGAGCTCGTACGCGACGCCGCTCCTCAAGCGGGCCCTCGGCTACGACGGCGAGGTCATCGAGTCCGGAAGCCCGCGCGCGGACGCGCTCGTCAAGCCCGACCCGCAGCGGATCGCCGAGGTCCGCCGCCGGCTCGGCCTGCCCGAGGGCAAGAAGGTCGTCCTCTACATGCCGACCTGGCGCGAGAACCGCGAGGGCTGGTCGGGCGGCTACAAGCTCGACCTCCAGATCGACCTGGACGCGGCGCGGCGCGAGCTCGGCGAGGACCACGTCCTGCTGGTCCGCGGCCACCACCACGTGACCGAGCAGGTCCGGGACGAGGTCCGCGACGGCTTTGTGGTCGACGTGTCCCGCTGGCCCGACGCGACGGACCTGCTGCTCGTCGCCGACGTGCTGATCTCGGACTACTCCTCGGCGCTGTTCGACTTCGCGCTCACCGACCGGCCGATCCTGCTCTTCACGTACGACCTGGAGCACTACCGGACCACGCTGCGCGGCTTCAACTTCGACCTGGCGGAGAAGGCGCCCGGCCCGCTGCTGGCGGACTCGGCGAGCCTGATCGAGGCCGTGCGGGGCGCGGACGCGATCGGGGCGGAGTACAAGGAGGCGCGGGCCGCGTTCCGCGCCGAGTTCTGTGACCTCGACGACGGCGGTGCCACCGGGCGCGTCGTCGACCGGATGCTCGGCATGGCGGCCAAGCCCGCGGTGTAAGCCGTAGGAGTGCATTCAGGACGCGTTGCCGACCGGCCCCGGGCCCACCGATGAATTTCGGGCCCGGGGCCGGTCTGTATGGGAGCGGGACGGTGACCCGCCCGCACGTACTCGACCGCGCACCCGCCTGGAGGCAGTCATGACCGGCAGCAACGGATTCACCACGTGTCTGTGGTTCGACGGCGACGCCGAAGCCGCCGCCGACTACTACCTGTCCGTCTTCAAGGACGGGAAGATCGGGCGGATCGGCCGCTACACCGAGGCGGGTCCCGGCCCGGCCGGCGAGGTGATGGTCGTCGAGTTCGAGATCAACGGCCAGAAGTTCATCGGCCTCAACGGCGGCCCGCAGTTCCCCTTCACCGAGGCGATCTCGTTCCAGATCCACTGCGCCGACGAGGCGGAGTCGGACCACTACTACGACGAGCTGACGAAGGACGGCGGCCAGGAGTCCGCCTGCGGCTGGGTCAAGGACAAGTTCGGGGTGTCCTGGCAGGTCATCCCGCCCGGCGCCATCGACCTGGTCTCCGACCCGGACCCGGGCCGGGCCGCCCGCGCCACCGCGGCCATGATGAAGATGAAGAAGCTGGACGTGGCCGAGATGCGACGGGCCGCCGACGCGGCCTAGTAGCCGGGGCCGGGCCGGGGCCGGTCCTCAGGATCAGGCGGCCCGGCCCGATCCGGAGGACCGGCCCGGGCCTCAGGCGGCGCCGAGGGCGCCGATCCCGGCCAGCAGGGCAGGGAGGGCGGTCCCGATCGGCTCGCGGATCACCTCGTCGGCGACGGGGTCGTACGGGGTCTCCTCGGCGTTCACGATGATCAGGCGGGCCCCTGCCTCGGCGGCCATCCCGGCCAGCGAGGCGGCGGGCTGCACCTGGAGCGTCGTCCCGACGGCGATGAAGACGTCACAGCCCTTGGCCACGGCCACGGCCTGCCGGAGCACCTCGGGGTCGAGCCGCTCACCGAACATCACGGTCGCCGATTTCAGGATCCCGCCGCAGGCCGGACAGGCCGGATCCGGGTCCCCGGCGGCGACCCGGGCCAGCGCCTCGTCCATCCCCGACCGGGCACGGCAGGCCGTGCAGACCACCGCCCGGGCGGTTCCGTGCAGCTCGAACACCTTGCGCGCCGGCATCCCGGCGAGCTGGTGCAGTCCGTCCACGTTCTGCGTGATCACCCGCACCGGGGTGCCGCCGCGCTCCAGCTCGGCCACCGCCAGATGCGCGGCATTCGGCTGCGCCCCGAGGGCTCCGGCCTCGGCGCGCATCCGCCAGGCGCGGCGCCGGATCTCCGGATCCGCCATGTAGTACTCGTACGTCACGAGTTTTTCGGCCTCGGGATCCCGGCGCCACAACCCCTGCGGCCCCCGGTAGTCCGGAATCCCGGAGTCGGTGGACATCCCGGCCCCACTGAACACTGCGACAAGCGGCTTCCCCATGCCCCGACCCTACGTACGGCCGGTGCGGACCCGCGACCGCATTACTTCTGCGGTGAATCCCGCCCCCCACAGGAGTGAGATACGCGGCCCACCCCTGCCTGCGAAGACGCCCGGCGGTTACACATCCCGTATGAAGATCACGCCGTACAGCCTCGGTGCCCTGCTGCTGACTCTGCTCGCGCTGCCGGCCCCGACGCCCGCCGTCGCCGACCCCACCCCGGCCGTCACCCGCCAGCGGCACACCGCCGCCGAGATCACCACCTTCCTCACCTCCTTCTACGGCCACCACGGCCCCTCTGCGTACGACCGCGAACAGCGCGTCTCGCAGCAGCTCAAGGACAAGCAGGCACACGCTCCGGAATCCGACGTCCTGCTCTGCGCCCAGAACGAACCCCAGGACATCGCCATCGGTACGGCCACCGTCGCCCAGGCGGCCGGTGTCGGCTGGGCCACCGTCACCACCCAGTGGGGGTCCGACAGCATCGACACCTTCACGGCGTACGTGCGGCTCGACTCCCGGCCGATCAAGCTCGACGACGTGATCTGCGCGGGCTGACCATCCGTCTGCCGTCTGGTACAACACCGGACATGACGGGATTCGAGATCACCGGCGCGAGCGCCGCCGACATGGAACTGATCCGTACCTGGGCCGACGAGGAGGGGTGGAACCCGGGGGAGTCCGACCGGTTCGCGTTCGCGGTCGCCGATCCGGCCAGCTTCCTCGTCGGCCGGATCGACGCAGAGCCCGTGGCCTGCATCTCGGCCGTGCGCTACGGCCCCGCCTTCGGGTTCATCGGCTTCTATATCGCCCGCCCCGCCGTGCGCGGACAGGGGTACGGGATCCGGCTGTGGCACGCGGGGATGGAGCGGCTCGAAGGGCGGCTCGTCGGCCTGGACGGGGTGGTCGACCAGCAGGACAACTACCGCAAGTCCGGGTTCCGTTCGGCCTGGAACAACATCCGCTACGAAGGCGTCCCGCGGGTGAACGGCGCGGGCGGGGGCGCAGGGGCCGGCGGGGCCGGGTTCGAGGTGGTCGACGCCGCCTCGCTGCCCTTCGAACTGCTCGCCGCCTACGACCGCCGGTTCTTCCCCGCGTCGCGCGACGCCTTCCTGTCCGCTTGGACCGGCCTGCCCGGCCGCACCGCCCTCGCCGCCGTCCGCGACGGGCGGATCGAGGGTCTCGGCGTGATCCGCCCGTGCAGCGGGGCTTCCCGGATCGGACCGCTGTACGCCTCCACCCAGGCCGTCGCCGTCGCCCTGCTGCACCGGCTCGCGGAGCACACCCCCGACGGGGCGGTCGCCGTGGACGTTCCCGACGCCAATCCGGCGGCCACCGCGCTGATGGCCAGCCTCGGGCTGGCCCCCTCCTTCGAGGCCGCCCGGATGTACACCGGTCCGGCCCCGGAGGTCGAGTTGGCGGGACTGTACGGGGTGACGAGCCTCGAACTGGGCTGACGGGACGCGGGACGCGGGGCACGAGGCGGGATGCCGGGCGGCGGTCGCACGACGCCGCCCGGCCGGTCGCGTCGTGCCGGGTCAGAAGCCGAACAGCGCGCCGTTGGTGTGCCGCAGGCCGCAGGGGTTCCCGAACGTGTACGAGTAGTGCATCCGGCGGCCCTGCCACACGCCGTCGGCGGCCACCGTCATCGGGTTCCACTCCCGGGTACAGTCGACGCCCGCGCCGGGTGCGGTGATCGCGTCCAACTGGGCCGAGTGCGCCCGCAGTTCGGCGCAGGCAGCGGCCGCGGACGGGTGCGACCCGCCCGGGGTCGGCGCACATACGAGCGTCACCGCGCGCAGTACCGTGCCGTGCTTGATGTCCTCCCCGGCCGTGATGCTCAGGACGAGGGCGGACGGCGCGTACAGGCTCTCCGCCCCGGACGGTGCGGCGTCGGCGGCTCCGGGCCAGGCCAGGGCCGTGAGAGCGGTGAGCGCCATGGCGGCGGAACCGAGGCCGAGACCCTTTGCGATGGACCGCATTTCGAACTCCCTTGAGTGGTCGTGTCGGATAACGGACAGGAGTCTTGCCGACACGGGCCGTGAACGCCTGTTCGCACCCCTATTTTTCGTCACCGATCGTGAGGGAATGTATGCAGTCCGCAGCGGTGCGGGGGGTGCTGACCTGTGGGGGAGCCGACCGCCGAATCGGCCGAACACACGCGCTGAAACATTTCCCGGGGCGGGTCCGCGCCCGCCCCGGGTCGTCTTTCCCGGCTCAGCGGGCCGCCACGCCGTGCGGGGCGTAGAGGTCGATCAGCCGCGTACGGGTCTGCTGGAGCCGCAGCGCGAGCACACGTCCGACCCAGTTCCCGATCGCGGAGCCGAAGGCGGGGTCGGCGTCCATCAGCATCCGGACGGAGGGCGCGTCGAACTCGTACGAGCGCACCGGAGTCATCGCCTCCGCGCTCAGCTGCCACGTGTACGGCGGGAAGAGCCAGGACCAGCCGACCAGTTCCCCGGGGCCGAGGTTCTCCACGGGCGCGGGCCGGCGGCCGGGCATCGGGACCTGGAGCGTCACCGTGCCGGACCGCACGATCCAGAAGGACTCGGCGCGAGCGCCTTCCTCGAAGATCCGCTCACCCTCGGGGAAGTTGACCTCGCGGGCCTGGGACATCAGCCGTCCGCGGTGTTCGGCGGAGAGGACGGCGGCGATTCGGATAGTGGAAGGTGTGCTCACGACGGCCTCCGATCAGGGCCCCCCGTTACCCCCAGTGTCGCCGACACCCGTGCGAATGCGGGGTGCGGCGCACATCCGGTTGTCCGGTACCCGGCCGGCGGCCCGGTACGCGCCGGACGCGGGCCCCGGCGGCGACTCCCGGAGGTCCCTTCCCCGGGGCCGCCCCGCGCTCCCGAGGGGGCGGACCTCTTGGGGGCACGCCCGCACGCCCCTCCCCGGCGTCAGTCCTCGGCGCCGGCCTCCAGGCAGGCCAGCTCCATCGCGTCGAGGACCGCCTCGTGGCTGCGCCGGCTCAGCTCGGCGACGTTCTCGATCTGCGCCGTGGCCCAGGCGGCCAGGGTCATCACCAGCACGCGCAGCCCGTCGGTGCCGTGCTCGGCCAGGATCGCGTCGGCGACGAGCATCGCGTCCTCGGGCACCTGCTCCGGCGGCTCCAGCCCGGCGAGACCGCGCAGCATGGTGAGGGTGCGGCGGGAGATCTCCGGCGTCATCCTCGCCAGCCGCATGTCTTCTTCGTCGTCCATCCGCCCCGCCCTCCCGTGCGTTCCCGTCCGCTCAGGGAACGGTAGGTGCTGAGGGCCCCGCGCGGGGCGGTTTCGCGAGGGTGGCCGCACGTAATGGGCGGGCCCGGGCCACCGGCGGGTGAGACGGGCGGCGCATGCCCGTTCGTACCGACTCCACGAGCGCCCGCCGGCGGCACCGGATCCCGGCCCCTGCGGTACGGCCGTGCACGGCCACGTACTGCGGCTCCGGGGGAGCGGACGCGCACCGGCGACTGCCGCGGACCTTCCGGGCGCGGCGGACCGGCTGCCGAGGCTCCGGGCGGCCGGGGAATCCCGGCGCGGGGCCGCCCCAGGGCGGCAAGCCGCGGGGCCGGCCGGCCCGGCCGTGTTCCCGGTCGGCCCGTAACCCCGCTGCCGCTGCGGATGCGGCCCCGGGGCGGACCCCGGCCCCGGCAACCCGCGGCAGCCCGCAGGCGAACCCGCGCCGGGTGCGTCGGGCCCACCGGCCCCGTCAGCAGCAGCGGCCGGAAAATCGGCGCCCCTTTGGGTTCCCTGGTCGTCGACCGGCCGGTAACTTGTGCGCGGCATCAGTCCGTTGGCCGGTCGGCCCGGGCGGCCCGACCCCGGCAGGAGCCACATGAAGAGCCTCGTCCGCGCGCTGTTCGGCGCCCTCCTGCTGCTGGTCGGCGCCCTGCCGGCGGTGGCCGCGCCGACGGCCGCCGCAGCCGCTCCGGCCGCGTCCGCGGGGGAGGCGTGGACCCCGCCGCTGTCCACCCGAGGCCGCTACATCGTCGACGCGCAGGGCAACCGCTTCCGCCTCCGGTCGGGCAACTGGGACGGCGCCCAGGGTTCCTGGAACGGCAGCGGCGACCGCAATGACCCCTCCACCCACCACGCAGGCCAGAACTCCTCCGGCATCCCGATCGGCCTGGACCGGGTGCCGCTGCCCACCCTGCTGGCCGACTTCCGGGCCCTCGGCCTCAACAGCATCCGGCTGCCCTTCTCCGACGAGATGCTCCGCACCACCACGTCCGTCCCGGACGCGGCCGTCGCCGCGAACCCGGCGCTGCGCGGCCGCACCCCCCTCCAGGTCTACGACGCCGTCGTCGCCGCGCTCACCGACGCCGGCTTCGCCGTCATCCTCAACAACCACACCGTCACCACCCGCTGGTGCTGCGGACTCGACGGCAACGAGCGCTGGAACAGCGGGCAGTCCACCTCTCAGTGGGCCGACGACTGGGTGTTCCTGGCCCGCCGCTACCGGGACAACCCGCGCGTGGTCGGCGCCGACCTCTACAACGAGGTCCGCCGCGACACCTTCGACGACCCCAACTGGGGCCTCGGAGACGGCCACGACTGGCAGGCGGCCGCCCAGGAGGCCGGCGACCGGATCCTCACCGAGGCCAACCCGAACCTGCTCATCGTGGTCGAAGGCATCAACTGGACCGGCATCCCCGTGGACGGCTTCCCGCACGGCCGCCCCACCCTCACGCCCGTGCGCACCCTGTCCCACACGCTCGTGGTGTCCGACAAGCTCGTGTACTCGGCCCACTTCTACGGGTACACCGGGCCCCGCCACAGCGGAGCGACCGGCCTCGGCGAGACCCATGACCTGCGCTACCAGGACATGAGCCGGGCCCAGCTCGAACAGACCCTCTACGACCAGGCCTTCTACGTCTCGGCCGAGACCGGCACCCACTTCACCGCTCCCGTCTGGGTCAGCGAGTTCGGCATCGGTGCCGAGGAGACCGGCGCCGCCCCGCGCGCCTGGTTCCAGAACCTCACCGGCTATCTGGCCGACGCCGACGCCGACTTCGCGTACTGGCCGCTCGTCGGCTGGAGCACCACCGCCCAGGGCGCCCCGGGCGGCGACACCTGGGCGATGCTCCGCTATGACGCCTCCGGGCGCCGGTCCGGCGTGCTCGACGCGGCCGACTGGCGTACGCAGCCGTGGACCGCCCTCGCCGCCTCCGCCGGGCGTACCGGGCCGGTCCCCGCCACCCCGGCCTGGTACCAGCTGAGCACCGACCACCGCGACCACAACGCCTCGCTGCGCACGCTGGCCGGCGGCGACTGGGACAGCGGCGCCCGAAAGGCGGTCTGCCCCGACGGCTCCCGCCTGGCCGGACTCGGCCACACCGGCGGCCGGGTCCTGTGCAGCACCTCCGATCTGCGGGCCGCGACGGGCGGGCACACCGTGGTCCGCGACGAGACGTACGTCCCGGCGGGCGGCGACTGGGCCACCGGCTACACGAAGTTCCAGTGCCCGGCCGGCCAGTTCCTGATCGGCTACAGCCACCGGGGCGAGCGGGTCTCCGCTGCCCTGTGCGCGCCGGCCCGGACGGCCCTGCCCGCGGGCGGCCGCACGCTCTGGTTCGACCGCGGCGACAACCGCCCGTCCGGCGGCCCCGGCGGGGAGTTCGCGTACGGCGACTACAAGGGCCAGTGCCTGCCCAGCGAGTATGCGGCGGGCATCGCCTTCACCACCCGCGTGGCCTCGCGCCCGGGCCCGGCGGCCCTCCTCTGCCGGCCCCTGCCCTCCGCCTGACCCGTCGTGGGGCGCCCCACGGGGCGCCCCACCGCGGCGCCCACTCGGGCTGGACCGCGGCGAGGCCCTACCGTATGCCCGGGTCCGACGCGCTCACCCGGACGCCGGACGACCCGGACAGCCCGTCACCGAGCTACCCGGGGACCGGTCGTCCGGTCAGTCCTTCACGACGTCAGCGACCGCCATTGACAACGGCTCCGCCGAGCAGGCCCGGCAGGTCGCGCATGTCGGTGAAGAGCACCGTGCCCGGGCCGGCGAGGTGGGACGCCGGGGTCAGGCCGCCCGCGTAGCCGAAGGAGCGCATGCCCGCCGCGCGGGCCGCCTCGACGCCCGGGCGGCTGTCCTCGACCACCGCGCAGGCCGACGGGGCGACGCCCATGCGCTGCGCGGCGTACAGGAAGAGGTCCGGGGCGGGCTTGCCGCGGGAGACCTCGGTGGCGCTGTGGATGCGTCCCGCGAAACGCTCGTAGAGGCCGGTGCGGCCGAGGGTGTGCCGCATCTTCTCGTGGGACCCGCTGGAGGCGACGCAGGTCGGCAGGGTGATCGCGTCGAGCGCCTCCGGCAGGCCGTCGACCGGGGTGAGCCCGGCGTCCACCGCCTCCGCGTGCATGAGGGCGAAGCGCTCCTCCCACTCCCGGGCCGCCTGCGCGCCGAGCCGGTCGGCGACCAGCTCCCGGTTCGAGGCGCTGGAGCGGCCGATGAACAGGCTGATCGCCTCGTCCTCGGTGAGCGGCCAGCCGAGTTCCGCGCCGAGGGCGACGTTCACGCGGGCCGCGATGCGTTCGGTGTCGACGAGGACCCCGTCGCAGTCGAATATGACGAGTTCGATCGGTTCGGCGGATGCGCTGGTAGTGATCATGAAGGGAGGATAGGTGTCCCCGGGTGCCCCCGAGGCGGCCCCGGCCCGGTGAAATTTGGCATCTGATGCGTCAAGTGCGGTGAACGGGTACGCAAACGGGCCTAGGGTGCGCCCGTAGGCACGGTCGCGAACAGCTGTACGCCTGTTTTCGGCCATCACCGCACAGTGACACCGAACTGGGGGGCTCATGCGTAGAACCAGAGGGCCGGCCGCCGCTCTCGCCCTGTCCTTGGCCTGGACCGGCGCGGGCATAGGCCTCGGCTTCGTCCCGCAGGCGGCGGCCATCACCCCGCCCGTGGCCTTCACCGCCGACGCGTTGTCCACCTGGCAGCCCAACGGCGTGGTCTGGGCACTCGCCGAGGCGGGCGGCACGGTGTTCGTCGGGGGCACCTTCTCCGCCGTCCGGCCTCCCGACGGTGCCGGCGGCACCGAGCAGTCCGCGGTGAACTTCGCCGCGCTGGACGCCGCGACCGGCGCCCCGACTTCCTGCAGGCTGTCCTTCACGGTCGGCGGCGGCACCGCCACCGTCCGCGCCCTCACCCTCTCCCCGGACAAGAAGACCCTGTATGCGGGCGGCTACTTCGGCGCCGTGAACGGCACCCCGGTCTCCAGCCTCGCCGCCGTCGACGTGGCGACCTGCACCGTCAAGGCCTCCTTCCGTCCCGCCTTCGCGGCCACCGTGCGGGCCCTCGCCGTCACGAACGACACCGTCTACGCGGGCGGCGACTTCCTCACCGTCGCCGGGCAGCAGCGCGAGCGCTTCGCCGCCGTCGACGCGACCGACGGCGCGCTGCGGCCCTTCAGGGCCGACGCCGACGAGCCGGGCCGCGCCGTCGAGGTCACCCCCGACGGCGACCATGTCGTCCTCGGTGGCGACTTCTTCACCGTCAACGGCACGGACACGCACGCCCTCGCCGTCGTCGACGCCACCAGCGGCGCGCTCACCAAGGCGTACCCCGGATTCATCGAGACCAACTCCGTCGTCAAGGACATCGCGACGGACGCGACCGGCTTCTACACCGCCAACGAAGGCACCGGCGGCGGCGTCTTCGACGGCCGGATCGCGCTCAACCTGAGTGACTGGGGCCAGCGCTGGCGCGACACCTGCCTCGGCGCCACCCAGGCCGTGCTCCCGTACCAGAACGTGCTGTACAGCGCCTCGCACGCGCACGACTGCTCCAGCGTGGGCGAGTACCCGGACGGGCAGCGCCACCACCTGCTCGCACAGCCGACCACCAGCGTCGGCAAGCTGGGCTGGGCCCCCGACACCAACGACGGCATCGGCGAGGGCATCGGCCCGCGGGTGATGGCGGTCGGCTCCAAGGGCGGCGTCCAGTACCTGTGGGTCGGCGGCGAGTTCACCACGGTCAACGGCTCCGCGCAGCAGAGCCTGACCCGGTTCGCGTCCACCGGCGACACCGGCGCGCCCACCGTGCCCGTCGCGACCGCGGCGAGCTTCAAGCCCGGCGAGGTGCAGGTACGCTGGCGCACCAGTCTCGACCTGGACGACAGCGCGCTGACGTACCGGGTCTACCGCAACGGCGCGGCCGCGCCGATCGCCACGGTCACGGCCGACTCGCTGTTCTTCAAGCGCCCGCAGGCCTCCTGGACCGACACCACCGTCACCGCGGGCCAGTCGTACACGTACCGGGTGACGGCCACCGACGCGGCCGGCAACGCCAGCGCCCTGTCGGCGGCCGCGAGCGTGACGGTCCCGATGTCGGCCGACGCCTACCCGAGCCAGGTCCGGGCGGACGGCGCCCGGCTGTTCTGGCGCTACGACGAGTCGGCCCTGCCCAACGTCGCCGACTCCTCCGACGGAGGCAACCAGAACGGCGTGCACCTGGGCGCTCCGGCCCTGCGCCAGACGCCCGGCGCGGTGTCGGGCGCGAGCACGGCGATCGGCTTCAACGGCACGGACACCCGGGTCTACGGGGACCTCCGCCAGACGATCGGCGGCAGCTACAGCATCGAGACCTGGTTCAGGACGAACACGACCCGGGGCGGCAAGCTCGTCGGCTTCGGCAACAACCAGGTGCGCGGCAGCAACCAGTACGACAAGCACCTCTACATGACCAATGACGGGCGCCTCGTCTTCGGCGTCTACACCGGGGCCACCCGCACGATCACCACGAGCGCCGCGTACAACGACGACAAGTGGCACCATGCCGTCGCCACCCAGGGTCCGGGCGGCATGGTCCTCTACGTCGACGGCGCCCAGAAGGGCACCCTCAACGTCACCACGCACGAGAACTACGCCGGCTACTGGCACACCGGCGGCGACAGCCTCGGCGGCTGGCCCGACCGCCCGACCAGCGAGTTCTGGGCAGGGCAGCTCGACGAGACCGCCGTCTACCCGAGCGTCCTGAGCGCGGCCCAGGTGCAGAACCACCACGCCCTGGCCACCGCCCCGGCCGACTCCGTCGTCCAGGTCCCGGCCGTCGAGGACACGTACGCCAACGCGGGCGCCCCGGACGGCAATTACGGGACCTCGTCCTCGCTCGCCGTGCGCGGCACCTCGCTGTACACGAGCTACCTGCGCTTCAACCTGCCCGCCCCACCCGCGGGCACCGTCCTCAAGTCGGCCGCCCTCAGCATCAAGACCAGCACGATGACCGGAGCCGGCACGGCGGACACGGTCTCGGTGGTCCCGGTCACCGGGACCTGGACCGAGGCCGGGACCACCTACAACAACCGCCCAGCCACGGGCACTTCGGCCCTCGGCAGTTTCGCCGGTGTCCCGGACGGCTCGGCGGTGAACACCACCGGGCTGAACACGGCCGCCCTCGCGGGCGCACTCGGCACGAGCTACGGCCTCGCGCTGACCAGCCCCGGCACGGACGCGCTGTGGCTGTGGTCCTCCGAGGCCCCCGCGAACGAAGGGACACCGCAGCTGACGCTGACCTTCGGCGCGCCGTAGCCGCGGCGGGCCGAGTTCGACAGGGGGGCGCCGGCCGTTGCGGTCCGCGCCCCCTGCCGTTCGCCCCCGGTCAGGCCACCGTGTGGCTGAAGTCGTACGGGACGGACGTACCGCCATGGCGGTACGTGAACGAGCCCGAGCCCGTCAGCCAGGCCGGCTCGCCCGTCGCTGAACCGGGAACCACCTCGAACGTGCACCGGGTGCCGGCGGCGTCGAAGGTGCCGCGCTGTTCGGTGCCGGCGACCCGGGCCAGGGCGATGTCGCCGGGCCGGACGAGTGCCGGGCCGACCGGGGCGACCCGTACCCGCTGCCTGCTGCGGATCAGCGGCGCCGCGGAGTCGCCGGTCGCCCGGAACTCCGCCGTCTCGCCCCGGCCGATGCGGTCCGCCACTGCGCCGGGCATGCCCATCGGGAGAGTGTGACCGCCCCGGCGGGGGCCGGGCCGGTCAGCGTGGGGGTTCCACCTCCAGGAACCGGCGCCGACGCGGGCCCCGGTAGAGCAGGCAGACCCAGCCCAGGGGTTCCAGCGCGGCCGCGCAGGCCGTCAGCCGCTCCTGTTCCGCCTCGGCCGCGCGCCCGCCCGGCGGGCCGACCCACGTCACCTCCACCCGCCCGTCCCCCGCCGGGCCGGGCACCACCCGGTACCCCGTCCGCGTACGGCGGCCCTCCGAGTCCACCGCCGACGGCGCAATGCCCGCGGCCTCCAGTACGAGGGCCACCGCGCGCGGCATCGACCGCAGCTCCCACGGGGCGGGAACCGCCGTCCCCGCCCGGCCGTTCACCAGTCGGCGGATCTGCAACAGGCCCTCGTACGCGGTGCGGACCTCGGCCTCCCGCACCGCCGCGGCGGGCGACTGCGGTCCGTCGCCGGTCGCGGGTTCGAAGCCCTGCCCCGGAGCCGTCACCACCCACCACTCTCCCTCGGTCTGAGTACCTCACACCCAACGGCCTGAGTATCCGCCCCGATTCCCCGAGAACCCGCCGCTGGTCGAATAGGGCCATGACTCCCGAAGCCGCCGCCCGCACCGCACACCGACCGCACCGCATGCAGCACGTGACCACGGCCGGCTCCGCCCTGGCCGTGGCCCTGGTCCCGCTCGTGGTCGGCGTGCTGGTGGCCAAGGGCATGGCTGCCGACCCGCACACCCCCGTCAACGCCCTCATCACCGGCGGCGGCCAGCGGGCGGGCCTGCCCCGGGCCGAGTGGCGGCGACGCGGACACGACACGATGCGCCGGCTGCGCACGGCCCGCCGGGGCACGGCCCGGCGCTGTGCCTCCGTCCGCGCCCGCCGCCGCCCCGCGGCCCCCGTCCGCCCGGAGCCGGGCCGCGTCTCCTAGGCCGGGGCGAGCGGCTCCTGGAGTTCGGTGACCCACTGGTCCCGGTCGTCCGGGCAGGCGAGGGTCAGCTCACGCGCGTATCCGGCCGAGCGGTGGCCGTTCGCGTCGATCCACCGCGCGAGGGCCTGGGCCGTGGGCAGGACACCGTCCATCGAGCCCCGGTGCACCACGGTCGCGGCCCGCTCGACCCCGGGCAGCTCGGCCACCCGGACCGCACCCCCGAGATCCTCGGCGCGCACCGAGGACCCGACCGGCATTCCGGCATGGACGAGGACGGCTCCGGATTCCGCCCCCGGGGCGTCCTCGTAGTACGCGATGCCCGGCCCGGTCGGGACCACCCCGGCGGCCTCGATCCGGCGGCAGAGCTCGTCGTACAGCGGGCCGATGACCGGCCCGATGTCCTGCGGCTGGTAGCTCCCCGCGACCCCGGTCAGTTCGACGAGCCGGACGGGCGGGAGGCTTTTCACGACGATGTCGACGGTGGACATGGATCCCTCGCTCTCGATGGTCCGGAGCCTCGCCTCGACCTGGGTCAGCCGGGCCGCCGCGGCGGCCATGGCCGACTCCAGCTCCGCCCGGCGCAGCCGCAGCATGCCGCGCAGCTCCTCCGGGCCCAGCCGCTCGTCGAGGATCGACCCCACCTGGTCCAGACTGAAGCCGAGGTCCTTGAGCGCGATGACACGGTTGAGGCGGGCGAGCTGTTCGGCCTCGTAGTAGCGGTAGCCGCTGGCGGGGTCGACACGCGCCGGGCGCAGCAGCCCGATGGCGTCGTAGTGACGCAGCATGCGGACCGATACCCGGCCGTGCTTGGCGAAGTCTCCGATGGTGAACATGACGCCTTCCAGTGCAGGCCCTGACACAGGGGGAGGGTCAAGCCCTGCCGGGGCAGGCGCCGACCGCCGAGCGGTATCCGCTGGTCAGCGGCCATACTGCCGGATGCACAGGTCCACGATGGACGGGGGCGTGGCGCCGTCGGCCGCCGCACACAGCTCGTCGGGCCGCAGCGCCGGGGCGGGTCGGCGGGGGGTGCGCGGCGGCGCGGGTTCGGGCGGGCGGCCGCGGCGGGGCGCCGTCGGCGGTTTCGCGCTGTGCGCTGCGCGCGGCCGGGCAGCCCGGGCCGGCGGCCGCTCCGGGGGCGGTTCCACGACCGGTTCCGGGGCCGGCTCCGGGAGCTCCCCCAACGGCAGGGCCCGGGACCGCGGGGTGGCCGGCGGCAGGTCCGGGGCGGCGGCCGAGGGCGCCGGGCTGCCAAGCGGCGGGGCCGGGACCGGGGCCGCGTCCGGGCCGGCGCAGACGCAGCCGCTGCTCGCGAGCAGCGCGACGAGAGACAAGGACAGGGGCAGGGCCCGGCGTAAATGCATCCGACCACCATGCCGCACCGCGCGGTCGGCCGGGTGCCCCCGCTCACGCGTCCGGGTGACGCGGCCGCGGAGCGGTCGCAGCTCACCGGGCTGCCGAAACGATTGCCCTGACCGGGAATTTCCGTAGTCTGCCGGAGGACGGGAACGACGGTACGAGTGCCGGGGAGGCGCGACCCCCGGTGCGCCGTGCTGCCCTGCCTTCGCATCCCGACGGACCGTACGGAGTACCGATCCATGACCGCAGCCGACGCGCCCGGCGACCCCGCGGCGATTCCGGACCCTCCCTGCCCACCTCGCCCTCTTCGACCGTCTCCGCCCGCCGTGCAGCGCGCGTCCTGGAAGGACTGGGCGGCCGTTCTCGCCGTCGCGCTCGCGATCTTCTGCCTGATCACCTCCGAACTGCTGCCCGTCGGCCTGCTCACCCCCGTCGGGGACGCCCTCGGGGTGTCCGAGGGCACCGCCGGGCTGATGGTGACCGTGCCCGGGCTCGTCGCCGGACTCTGCGCCCCGCTCGTCGCCGTCGGCGCCGGCCGGCTCGACCGGCGCCTCGTGCTGTGCGTCCTGATCGCCCTGACGGCGGCCGCGAACCTGGCCGCCGCCGTCGCCCCGGGCTTCCCCGTGCTGCTGGCCGCGCGCCTGCTCGTCGGGGTCGGCGTGGGCGGCTTCTGGGCGCTGGCGGGCGGGATCGCCGTACGGCTCGTCCCGGAACGGCAGGTCGGCCGGGCCACCGCGCTCGTCTTCGGCGGCGTCCCGACCGCCTCCGTGCTGGGCGTACCCGCGGGCACCCTGCTCGGCGAACTCGGCGGCTGGCGGGCCGCCTTCGGCGCGGTCGGGGTCCTCGGCCTCCTCGCGCTGGCAGCCCTGCTCCTGCTGCTGCCCCCGCTGCCTCCCGCCCGGGACGTCACCTTCCGCGAACTCCCCGCCCTGCTGCGCGGGAACCGCGGGGTCCGGGCCGGGGTGATCGTCACCTTCCTGGTGGTGACCGGCCAGTTCGCCGCCTACACGTTCGTACGGCCCGTCCTGCGGGACGTGTCCGGCATCGACGCCGCGTACGTCAGCACCCTGCTCCTCGGCTACGGGGCGGCCGGCGTCGCGGGCAACTTCCTCGCCGGGGCGCGCGATGCCTACCGTGCGGTCCTCGTGATCAGCATCGTGCTGACCGCGGTCCTCGGGCTGATCGCCACCCTGCCGGGCGCGGCCGCCGGGGTCGTGCTGCTGCTCGCCTGGGGGCTCGCCTACGGGGGCGTCTCCGTGAGCCTCCAGAGCTGGATGATCAAGGCGGCGCCGGGCGCGGCCGAGGCCGCCACCTCGCTGATGGTGGCGATGTTCAACCTGGCCATCGCGGCGGGCGCGATGGCGGGCGGATTCGCGGTCGACGGGATCGGCGCCGGTGCGGCCCCGCTCACGGGGGCCGCGCTGATGCTCCTGGCCGCGGTGACGGTCGCTCTCACGGTCACGGTCCGGATGCCGAGGGCTACCGAGGCCGGCGGTTAGACCGGATGGACAGCGCATTTCGGACACCTGGCTTGACCCGGACCATCCCCGGAGGCAAGAGTGCGCCGATCAAGCACTTGAGAACCACCGCATGAGCTGCACTTCGGAGACGTCTCACATGTTCATATCGGTCCGCTCCTCGCTTGACCCCATGACGACGACCGGAGGCGCCCGCGTGCCGGGCGCCGCTTCGGGCACGGTCCTGGTCGCGCGGCGGCGCAGAGCCTGACCGGCCGGGTGGGGGGCCGACACCGCACCGCCGCGCCGGCCCCCCACCCCTGCCGGGAGACAACCGTGTCCCACGACTCCGATGAAAGAGCCGGCGCCCCCGAGGACCGCCTGTTCGTACGCCCGTACGTCGCCCCCTCCGGGGAGCCGAGCCACTCGATGACCCCCGTCTGGCCGCACACCGGACCCGTCCCCGTCTCCTTCGACGCGCCCGAGGCCCCGCACGGGGACCCCGAGCCGTCCGGGCCCGCTCCCGGTGCCGCTCCCGGTGCCGCGACGGCCTCCGCCGGCGGCGGCCGCGCGGCCCGCCGGGAGCGCGGCAGCCGGCGCGCCCCGGCGGTCCTCGCCCTGCTCGCCCTGGGCGCGGCCGGCGGGCTGGTGTTCCTGCTGAGCGGCCCCGACCCGGAGCCCGAGCGGGCCGCTCCGCCGGATCTGGCCTTTCCGGTGCTCCCGGCACGCAGCCCCGGCGCCGGAGACGAGCCCTCGCCCGGGCGGTCCGTGCGGTCTTCCACGCCCTCGGCGACCGCATCGGCGTCGGCCGCGCCGTCCGCTGCGCAGACCTCGAAGCCGGCGCCGACGCCGTCGGGCGCCAAGCCCGGGCGTCCACAGCCGGGGGACTCCGGGACGCTGCGGATGGGTGACCGCGGGCCCGAGGTGAGCGCCCTCCAGGAGCGGCTCTACGGGCAGGGGTTCACGTACGTCTCGGTCACCGGCGTCTACGACAGCCAGACCAAGCGCGGGGTCGCGCAGCTCCAGCGCGACCGGGACATCAAGGGCGACCAGCCGGGCGTCTACGGCCCGGCCACCCAGGCCGCCTTCGGCGGCTGAGGCCGCGGCCGGAGCCGGGCGTCCGGGCCGGGCTGCGGCGCGTCGGTGGGCCGGGTGCCGGTCAGCGGCCGCCGGAGACCCGCAGGACGGCACCCGTCGTGTACGAGGCGTCCGGGGACAGCAGCCACGCGACGGCCCCGGCGACCTCCCCGGGCTGCCCGGCCCGCCCGAGCGGGATCCCGGCAGCCGCGCGGGCCGGCCGGCCGGGGTCGCCCATCGCGGCGTGCATGCCGGTCTCGATGATGCCGGGTGCCACCCCGTTGACCCGGACGCCGTCCGGGCCGAGCTCCTTGGACAGCCCCACGGTCAGGGCGTCGACGGCGGCCTTGGCCGCCGCGTAGTGCACGTATTCACCGGGACTGCCGAGCGTGGCGGCCGCCGAGGAGACGTTCACGATGGCCCCGCCGCCCGCCTGCGCCATGTCCCGGGCGGCGCGGCGGCAGCACAGCAGGTACCCGAGCAGGTTGACCTCGACCACGCGCCGCAGATCATCGGTGGCGGCGTCGGCGAGGCGGCCGAGCGGGCCGGTCACCCCGGCGTTGTTCACCAGCCCGGTCACCGCGCCGAACTCAGCCCCCGCGATGTCGAAGAGCCGCTCCACCGCGCACTCCTCGGAGGTGTCGCCCCGTACGGTCACACAGCGCGCACCGGCCGCGCGGACGCGCTCCGCGACGGCCTCGGCGGCTGCGTCGTCGCGGACGTAGCCGAGCACCACGTCATGGCCGTCCGAGGCCAGCCGCACACAGGTCGCGGCGCCGATGCCTCTGCTGCCTCCGGTGACGACGGTGACGGGACGGGGCGGCACGGGACCTCCTGGGGCGGGGCAAGGCGGCTGCGGGCCGCCGGGTCGGCCGGCGGCGGGTCAGGCTAACACCACGATTTCGGCTGGACCAGCGGAAATCCCCGGCCACAGAGTGGACGCCGTCGCACACGACACCGTCACATCCGAGGAGTTGCGCACATGTCGACCTTGCGGGTCACCGCCGAAGAGCTGACCGTCCACGAGCATCCGAATGCCGACGCGCTGGAGCTGGCCCAGGTGGGCCTCTACCGCGCGGTCGTCGCCAAGGGCGCCTACCGCACCGGTGAGTTCGCCGTCTACATACCCGAACAGGCCGTGCTGCCCGCCGCCCTGATCGAGGAGCTCGGCCTGACCGGCCGCCTCGCGGGCAGCGCCGCCGACCGGGTCAAGGCGGTCCGGCTGCGCGGTGAGCTGTCGCAGGGGCTGGTGTGCCGGCCGCGCGCGCTCGCCGAGGTGGACCTGGCGCGGGCCGCCGAGGACGGAACGGACTTCGCCGAGCTGCTCGGGATCACCAAATGGGCCCCGCCCGTCCCGACGACCATGAACGGCGAAGTGGAGGCCGCGCCCGAGCTGCTGCCGTGGGTGGACATCGAGAACCTCCAGCGCTACCCGGACATCTTCGAGCCCGGCGAGCCGGTCGTCCTCACCGAGAAACTGCACGGTACGGCCTGCCTGTTGACGTACGTCGCGGACGGCGGGCGCGTGCTGGTGTCCTCCAAGGGCTTCGGGTCCAGGGGGCTGGCGCTCAAGGAGGAGGACCGCAACCTGTACTGGCGGGCCGTACGCGGCCACGGCGTACCGGAGGTGGCGGCGAAGCTGGCCGCCCGGCTGGGCGCCACCCGGGTCGGGGTCTTCGGCGAGGTGTACGGCGCGGGCGTCCAGGACCTCGCGTACGGAACGGACGCCCGTACGGCTGCCACGGGGCCCGGCTATGCCGTCTTCGACGTGTCTGCGGAGATCGACGGACAGGTGCGGTGGCTGGACCCGCAGGAGCTGTTCGCGGACGGCGAGCTGCCGCTCGTACCCCGGCTGTTCGAGGGCCCGTACGAGCTGGACGCGGTACTGGAGCTGGCCAGTGGCCGGGAGACGGTGTCCGGGCGGGCCGAGCACCTGCGCGAGGGCGTCGTGATCCGCCCGGCGGTGGAACGCCACAGCCCGGTGGTCGGCGGTCGCGCCATCGCGAAGGCCGTCAGCCCGGCGTACCTCACCCGCAAGGGCGGCACGGAGTACGAGTGAGGTGCCGGGCGAGCGCTCAGCCCGGGATCAGTGCGTCCCACTGATCCCGGGTCGGGCCGTCGTGCGCCGGCGAGAACTCCGGGTGGGCGGCCAGCCAGGCGGTGACGCGGCGGTCCACTTCGTCGGTGCCGTAGGCGTCGCGGGCCGGCCGTACGAGATGGCGTACCTCGGCTCGTGCCCTCATGACGACGGGATCGTCGAAGGCACAGGCGGCCAGGGCGGCAGCCCGCCGGTCCGAGGGGGGCGCGCCCTCGGCGAGCCGTTCCCCGTTGGCGCGGTCGGCCGTCACCTGCCCGTCGAACCACGGGCGGAAGGCCTGCGCCGTCCAGGTGTGGTAGCCGGCCGGGTCCGCGGCGATCCGTTCGGCATGGGCGGCGATGTACTGGGCGGCGCGCAGGCCGAGGGCCGCTCCATGACCCGAGGTGGGGTTGGTGTGGATGAGGCTGTCACCGGCGTTGACCAGACCGGTGACGACAGGCCCGGCATCGTCGGCGAGTGCGGTCCAGCGGTTGTCCAGGCCGGCCATCGGCAGGACGGCAGACTGGGGTTCGGGAGCCAGGCCGAGCCAGGCGGCGGTCGCGGGGAAGCGGCGGGCGGCGGCCTCGAACACAGCGGGGTCGACGAGCGCCGCGCGGGTCGGATCACCCGTGGAGAGCACCAGGTTCACCGCGAAGACATCGTTATCGGAAGGGAAGACCCCGGCGAGCGCGAAGGGCGCCGCCGAGCCGGTCTTCACCCGCCCGGGGTCACGCGGGCCGTCGGCACGCAGGCGGTACCAGCGGCACAGGTAGGCGATCCGCGCGCGGTGGCTGTCGACCACGGGCGGGCGGCAGCCGGCCGCGATCAGCCAGGCGGGAACCGGCGAGCGGCGGCCGGCCGCATCGACGACGAGGTCCGCCCGGTGCGTCTGCGTACCCACCTGCACGCCGGTGACCCGGGGAGGGCGGCCCTCCTCGATGGCGAGGGCGTGCACCCGGCCGCCTCGCCGCACCTCGACGGTGCGCTCCCGCCGCACGGCCGCGGTCAGGGCGGCCTCCAGCACGATGCGGCGGGTGCGCAGCGTCACCAGGTCCTCATCGCCGGCCCGGTACGGCGGATGCTCACCGAACCAGTCGAAGTCGTGGTACTCCCGGGCTCCGCGCGCCAGCAGGTCCGCGTAGACGTCGGGGGTCTCGGTGCGCAACACGGTGCGCACGGGCGCGAGGAACGAGTGGGGCTGGACGGCCTGTGGGATCCGGGGCCTGTCCCAGTGGAAGAAGTCCCGGTCCGGATCCTCTCCGGCCTGCCGTGCGTCCTGCTCGAACAACGTGACCGCGTGGCCCCGCCGTCCCAGCATGAGGGCCGTCCCCAGCCCGCTGACACCTCCACCGATCACTGCAACTCGCGCCACTGAGGCTCCCCTTCGCGTCGTGTTGCGGAACGAGCCTACCGATCGGTGATCAACGGCCCGGAACCGGCCCCGTCCGTCTCGCCGGGGAGCGGGCCGGGGTGTCAGACGAGGCGGGCCCCGCCGTCCACGTGCAGCACGGTGCCGGTGACGAACGGATTGCCCATCGCGTACAGCACCGAGCGCACCACGTCGTCGGGAGTGCCGGTCCTGCGGGCGGGGTTGCGGCCGGCGACGCCGCGCAGGAACGCCTCCTTGTCCTGGCCGAGCCGGTCCCAGGCCCCGGAGTCGACGATGCCGGGGGAGACCGCGTTGACCCGCAGGGGCGCCAGCTCGACGGCGAGCGCCTCCACCAGGAAGGACAGGGCGCCGTTGGTGGTGGCCATGACCACCCGCTCCGGCGCGGGCCGCCAGGCCGCGACGCCGGAGAAGAAGGTGAGGGAGCCGCCCTCGTTCATCCGCCCCGCCAGGTGCTTGGCGAGCAGCAGCGGGCCGAACACCTTGGCGGCGAACGCCTTGTGGACGTCGGCGAGCACGAGGTCGTGTACGGGCCCGTTGGCGGGGACGGCGGCCGTCGAGACGAGGTGGTCGACGGAGCCCGCGGCTTCGGCGAGGGCGCGTATGGAGTCCTCGTCGGTGAGGTCGGTCGGCTGGATGCGGGCCGGTCGGGGCAGGGTGCTCGCGGTCGCCGCCAGTCTGTCCGCGTCGGGTCCGGCGAGGATCAGCTCGGCGCCGGCCGCCGAGGCCGTCCGGGCCAGTGCGCGCCCGATGTGCGAGCCGGCGCCGACGACGACGATCCGCTTGCCGTCGAGGGAGTCCTGGAAGAGAGCAGTGGTCATGGAATTACCTGTGTCCTGTGTCCTGTGTCCTGCGGCCTGGACTGCCGTTGGGTGCCGCGGTCCGCAACCGGGCCGGCGGGGCCGCTGTGCACGACTCTCCATCGGCCGGAGCCCATACGTCCAAGACTTGGTTTCTACCGCTGCCATAACATTTGCTCATGACGACCCTGCGGCAGTTCGAGTACCTGGTCACCGTCGTCGACTCCGGGTCGTTCACCCGGGCCGCCGAGCTGCTGCACGTCTCCCAGCCCGCCCTGTCCCACCAGGTCCGCGCGCTGGAGCGGGACGCGGGCGGCCCGCTGCTGGAACGGCTCCCGCGCGCGGTCCGGCTGACCCCGATGGGCCGTGCGATGCTGCCGCACGCACGCGCCGCGCTCGCCGACGCCGAACGGGCCCGTACCGCCGCCCGGCGCGCCGTCGGCCTCGACGGCGGCGAGATCCAGGTGGCCGCCGTCTACTCGATCACCCTCGGGATCCTGCTTCCCGTGCTGCGCGCCTGGCACGAGCGGCATCCGCAGGTGCGCATCCGGCTCATGGAGTTCCCTCACACCGACGCGCTGCTCGCCGCCATGGCCGCGGGCCGGGCCGACCTGGCCGTCGGCCCGCAACCCCGCGCATGGGACGGCCCCGTACGGGAGTTGGGGCCGGAGGAGTTCGTGGTGGCCGTACCCCTCGGCGATCCGGCGCCGGAGAGGGTGCGCCTCGCGGATCTGGCGGACCGCTCATGGGTGCACTACGCCCCCGGCAACGGCCTGGCCGAGGTGGTGGACCAGGCCTGCGCGGCGGCCGGCTTCCGGCCACGCGCCGCCGTACGGACCGAACAGACCGCGGCGGCACCGCTGTTGGCGGCCGCCGGGCTCGGCCCGGCCCTGGTTCCCGAGAGCGTCCTGCCGCCCGGTTTCGCGGGTCGGGTGCTGCGCCCCGAACCGCCGGTGCTCCGGATGCTGGCCGCCTACACGAGGCCGCACCCCGACCCGCTCACCACGGCCTTCCTGGACGCCCTCGCCGAGCACGTGACCGCGACCGTGACCGTGACCGCGGACACCGCCACGTAGGGGCTCGGCGCGCGGGCCCGGATGCCCGGGAGCCGCGCCCCGCTCAGCCCCGCCGGGCCGCCGCGCCGCGCCGGGCCCGCCCCGCCTCTCGGGGCGGGCCCGGCCTTTCGTGATGGGATGGAGGGGCGCTGCTTCCACCAGCTCACGCACACGGCTCACGGAGAGGTCGGGTAGATGTCCGAGGACACCATGCGGGCGATGGCGTACGAGACGTACGGCGGGACGGAGGTGCTCATCGAGACCCGGCTGCCGATGCCCAAGCTCGCCCCGGGCGAGATCCTCGTCCGGGTCAAGTGCGCCTCGGTCAACCCCGTCGACTGGAAGATCATGGCGGGCGGGCTCGACGGCCTCATGGACGTCGTGTACCCGGTCGTCCCCGGCTGGGACGTCGCCGGCACGGTCGAGCGGGTCGGCATCGACGTGCCCGAGTTCTCGGTCGGCGACGAGGTCATGGCCTACGCCCGCAAGGACTACGTGCACGGCGGGACCTTCGCCGAATTCGTCAGCGTGCCGGTACGGGCCGCCGCGGCCAAGCCCGCCTCGCTCAACTGGCAGGAGGCGGCCGGGCTGCCGCTGGCCGGGCTCACCGCGTACCAGCTGCTCACCCGGCTCGCCACCGGCAAGGACGACACCGTCCTCATCCACGGCGCCGCGGGAGGCGTCGGGTCCTTCGGCGTGCAGATCGCCCGTGCGCTCGGCGCCCGGGTCATCGGCACCGCCTCGCCGCGCAACCACGACCGGCTGCGCGCGCTGGGCTGTGAGCCCGTCGAGTACGGGGAAGGCCTGATCGACCGGGTGCGGGCGCTCGCCCCCGACGGGATCACCGTCGCCGCGGACTTCGTCGGGGGCGTCCTCGACGTCACTCGGGCGGTCCTGGCCGCCGGCGGCCGGCACGCCTCCATCGCCGACCACACCGTGCTCGGGGCGGGCGGCCAGTGGATGTGGGTCCGCCCCGATGCCGAGGGCCTGGCCGAACTGGGCCGGCTCGCCGACAGCGGCCGGCTCACCGTCACCGTCGCCAAGACCTTCCCGCTGTCTCAGCTCGCGGCGGCCTTCGAGCTCAGTCAGGCCGGGCGCACCGCGGGGAAGATCGTCATGGAGGTCTGAGGTCCTCTCAGTTCGCCTCGGCGGTCGGCATGTTGTGCAGGTCCACCATCGTCCGTACGGTCGGGGGCAGCCAGTCACCGGCCGGCTTCCCGGCCCCGCCGCCGAGGCGTTCCAGGATCTGCGTCGGCGTCGGTCGGGCGGCCGGGTCGAGGGAGAGGCAGTCGGTCAGGATCGCCGACAGGTCCGCCGGCAACTGCCGCAGGGCCGCCTCCGGTTCCGCTCCCGCGGCGAAGGGCGCGGCCCCGCACGCGTGGGCCAGCACCATCCCGAAGGCGTACGCGTCGACGGCCGGCGAGAGAGGCGCCCCTGTCAGCTGTTCGGGGGCGAGGAAGCCCCGGGTCCCGACCAGGAAGTCCGCCCGGGTCAGGGCGGTGGCGTCCACCACCCGGGCTATTCCGAAGTCGATCACCCGCGCACCCGTCTCCGCGACGATGACGTTGCCGGGTTTCAGATCGCGGTGGATGATTCCGCAGGCGTGGATCCCCTCCAGCGCCTCGGCCACCCCCAGCGCCAGGGTGCGCAGCGTCCGGGCGGGCAGCGGTCCGTACTCCTGCAGGACGGTGTGCAGGGACGGGCCCGGAATGTACTCCGTCACCAACCACGGCTGCTCTCCTTCGGCAGACGCGTCCACCACCTGGGCCGTGTGGAAGCCGCCCACCCGGCGCATGGAGTCGATCTCCCGCGCGAACCGCTTGCGGAACCCGGGATCCGCCGTCAGGTCGGCCCGTACGACCTTCACCGCCACGCGCCGCTGACCGGGCGAGAGCCCCAGGTAGACCGTCCCCATCCCGCCCTCGCCGAGCCGGGCGGTGAGCCGGTAGCGGCCCACCTGCCGGGGGTCGTCCGGCAACAGCGGATCGTGCTTCACCGGCCGTACGGACACTTCGCCGGGCGCCGTGGCCCGCGAGCCGGACCTGTGGATCTGCGCGGCCTCCGCCTCGCCCTGGGCGCGCAGGATGGAGGACTGCTTCTCGCCCTCGGCACGCAGGATGTCGTACTGCCGAGCACCTTCGGCCTGGAGGATCGTGGCGCGCTTGTCGCGGTCGGCGGTCATGTACCTCTCCGTCGCGGCCCGGACGGCGGCCGGCGGCTCGATGTCCCTCAGCTCGACGCGGTTGACGCGGATGCCCCACTTGCCGGTCGCCTCGTCGAGGACTCCGCGCAGGCCCGCGTTGATCTCCTCACGGGAGGTCAGGGTCCGTTCCAGGTCCATGCCGCCGATGATGTTGCGCAGGGTGGTGATCGTGAGCTGCTCGATGGCCTGGATGTAGCTGGCGACCTCGTACGTCGCGGCGCGGGCATCGGTCACCTGGTAGTAGATGACCGTGTCGATGCTGAGGACCAGGCTGTCCTGGCCGATGACCGGCTGCGGCGGGAACGGTACGACCTGCTCGCGCAGGTCGATGCGGTTGCGGATCGTGTCGACGAACGGGACGACGATGTGGAGGCCCGCGTTGAGGGTGCGCGTGTAGCGGCCGTTGCGTTCGACGACGGCGACGCTGGCCTGTGGGATCACCTGGATTGCCTTGAGCGCCGAGACCACCAGGACCAACAGGAGCAGGATCAGCACGATGACAATCGGTTGCACAGCTGCTTCCACCCCTCGTGTGCGCACGCCCTGCCGGAAGCGAATTCTGACAGAACGCCGTTGCCGCGCACACTGATTGAGCGAGGTTGACCCCCGGCCCGGGAAGCCGTGGTCCCGGGCCGCTCCGTCCCGCTGCGCCCGTTGGGCGGGCAGAGCAGGCCGTATTCGGAGGGTCATTCCGGGCGGCGGCCGACTGGTGTCGTGTGTTCGTCACTTGTCGCCGGGGAGGGGCGGATACCCGAGCCGGGGAACCGCCCCGCACTCCGCCCAGGCGACCTCAACGCCCGGGAGGTCGGCTGACCAGCGGCCCGCGAGCGCAGCGAGAGCGGCCGCGTCCGGCGGGGTCGCGCCGAGCCCGATCGCGTACCGGGCCGAGACGGGGGAGAGCGCGAAGGGACGCGGCCAGGCGTGCGCGTCCCGGACACCGGCCTCCGCGAGCGCGCCGAGCAGGGCGCGCATCCGGCCGCGCGCCCGGCCCAGGCGTTCCTCGAACTCCCCGGGCGCGTCCGCCCGTACGGTCACCACCGCCCACGCCGCGTGGCGGCGGTGCAGCGGCGGGGCGGCGAGGACCCGGGGGAAGGCCTCGGCATCGGCCTCAAGGAGCTCCCACGTCCCGTACAGCTCCCGAACCAGCAGGTCGCGCAGTCCCGGACCGACCTGGGCGGTGCAGGTGCGGACCGGTGCCGAGGGGGTGAGGACCGTGACGGCGTCCGCCTCCGCCTCCGGGTGCGGGGCCGGGGAAGGCGTGGTCAGGGCGATCGGTTCGCGCCAGTCCCAGGCGGCCCAGGTCCCGAAGAACTCCCGGAGCAGGGCCGCGGGGGACAGGTCGACGGCCTCGCGGACCGTACGCGCCGCCAGCGCGGCCCAGGCCAGCCCCGGCAGCCCGCCGAACGGCGCCGAGTCCAGTGCCCGGGCCCGGGCCCACGCCTTGGCGTCCCGGGCCAGCCGGACGAACTCCGCATACCGCTCGGCGCCCGCGAAGTCCCGTACCGCATCGGCGTCACTCACCGCGCTCAGTGCGATCGCGGCCGCCTCGCCGAGCTCCGCCCGCCGCTCCACCGCCCGCGCCGGGTCCATCCCGCCCGTGGCGACGACCACCAGGTCCACATCCAGTCCGGCCGTGCGCAGCCGCAGCCCCGGCACCCGCGCGCCGGTCACCTCCCGCATCCGCTCGGCCTCCGGCAGCGCCGCCGCGACCCGCTCCCGGACCTCCGCGATCCCGGGCGCGCCCGGCAGGGCCGCGACCAGGTCGAGGTCCGCCCCGGGCAGGGCGCAGCCCATGCGGCGGGATCCGGCGAGGTGCACCACGCCGTCGCCCAGTGCCGCCGCGATCCGGGCGGTGACGGCCCCGGCCGGGTCCTGCGCCCCGGGCTCGGGCCCGGGGCCCGACGGCGACTCGCGGCCCGCCTCCGGGCCCTGCTCGGGTACCCACCGCCACGTGCCGGTGCCGAGTTCCACCGTCGCCCGTACCCGCATCGGCCCGTCCCCGCGCCGCGACAGCACCGCGAGCTCCCCGACGCGGGCCGGCGTCCCGGTCCCGCCGAGCCGCGCGGAGAACTCCGCCGACGCCCGCTGCGGATCCCGGCTGCGCCCCAGCGTCAGGTGCGGGGTGAAGCCCTCGCGGCCGCGGCACCCCGGGAACCGCGCGGCGAGGGCCTGCCGCAGCTGCTGCCACGGCGCGTCGCCGGCCGCCGCCGGGTCCAGCCACACCGTGGCGTCCTCCCGGTGCCCGAAGGTGTGCACCCCGGCCGGCCGGGCCGTGAACGGCGGTGTCTGCGCAGCCGCTTCGGCCAGCAGGGGCAGAGCCTCCTCGAACGAGGACTCCGGTACGAAGCCGAACAGCAGGTTCACGTGTGCCGGCCAGCGGCGGACCGCCGGGTCGTGCTCGCGGCGCAGTTCCTCGACGGCCGGATCGTGCGGAGGCAGCCACGCCACCGCCGTCCGCGGGGTCGCCCGTACGCCGAGCACCGCGGGCCCGTCGTCCCGTCCCGCGAGGTCCACCACCGCCTCCACCCCGAAGTGGTCGGAGATGAACAGCCCTTCCGGACCAGGGGTGTTGCCCCGCAGGGCAGCTTCGCGCACCCGAGCCCCCGCCGAGCGCAGCAGGATCCGGTCCAGCCGGGCGGCCCGCCCCGACAGCGAGCCCACCGCGGCCAGTGGATTGGCCGCCGGATCGAAGGTCGGCGTGGCGTCCTGCCCTCCGTGCACCTCGCTCCAGGCGTCCCGCATGCCCAGTGCGGCCGCCGGTCCCTCCGGTCCGGAGCGGCCGTCGTTGAAGTCGCCGAGCAGCGCCGCGTCCGCCTCGATTCCGCTCAGGCCCTCGGCGATCCTGGCCAGTTCGATGCCGCGTCGCCCCGAGCCGTTCTCCGTATGATCGCTCGTCAGATGGACGGAGGCCACGACCAGGGGTCCGCTCGCGGTGTCCACCGTCACCGCGGCGACCGCCTTGTGCGGCCCCAGCAGGTGCAGCCCCGCCTCCCGGACGGGCAGCCGGCTCAGCACGAGCAGCCCGCTGGCGGCGACGTCCTTGCCGCGCGGGTCGGTGCCCACCGCGTACCCGGCCCGCACCCACGGCTCTTCCAGCAGCATGCCGAGCAGCGCGGGTTCGACCTCCTGGAGGGCGATCACATCGGCGTCCGCGGCCGCCAGGTCGGCCAGCAGCATGGGCCTGCGCCGGGCGGTGTCGATGCGCGGGGCGTCGTACCGGTCCCACAGGGTGTTCCAGGTCAGCAGCCGCACCCGCTGCGGCCCCGGGCCGGGGACGGGCGACGCGGGCGCGGCGGCCGGGGCCCCGGCCGGGCGCCAGGCGCCGCCGCCCGCCGGATCCCACGCGTGCGGGCTCCGGGCGGTGAAGAACGGGGCCCGCAGCAACCGCGGTTCGCGGATCCGCCCGGCCTGCGTGGAGTCGATCAGGTCGACCCCGCTCGCCCGGTCCCAGACGAGCTCGCCGTCGGCCTCGACGAACAGCACCCGGTGCCAGGGGATGTCGCCGCCCGGCACGAAGGAGTGCAGCGGGATCCGCTTCGGCGGCGCCCCGCGCTGGTGCAGCCCGAACACGAAGCGCGCCGGATCGAACCGGGGGTCCCAGCGGACCTGGTGGTAGAGCTCCTCACTGGTACGCATCAGCCGTCCTCGCCCACTGCCGCTGTCACTGCCCGCGTCTGCGCGGTGCCCCCGATGGTTCCCGCCGCGTCCTCCACGTTCCCGCCAGCCCCGATGTACCAGGTGCGGTGCGCCGGCCCGTGCCCGGGATACGGCGGGCTGAACCGGTGCAGCTGGTCGGTCAGTACCTGCGGCGGTACGGGATGGGCGCGGACGGCGTTGCGCCGGACCAGCTCCGCCTCCTCGACCAGCACCACGGCCTGGGTGACCAGCGCGTCGCGGCGGTGCGCGACCGCACCGGCCAGCCCCCGCTGCTGCTCGGTGAGGGACGTGGCGTCCCACACCACCGTGCCGCCGGCGGCCAGCGCGGCGTCCAGCCGCTCCAGGCCCTCGCGCAGCACGTCCGCGTTGGCCCGCTGGTCGGCGCGGGAACCCCGGGCGGTGCGCAGATCGTCAAGACTGATGTACGCGGCCACGCCCGGCAGGCTCCGGGCGTACGTGCTCTTTCCGCTGCCCGACGGCCCGCACAGCTGCACCAGACGCGGGAAGCCGCCGTCGCGCCACCGCCAGGTCGCGGCCACCGCCTCCTCGGCGGTGGAGATCCCGCCCCGCCCGAAGGCCTCCCGGGCCTCTGCCCAGCAGCGGTCGGCCGCGTCCGCGCCGAGACCCCCGAGGGCGTCCCGCAGCCCGGTGCGCAGTGGGCCCAGCGGATCGGGGCCGAGCAGCCCGGCCTCCTCGGCGTACAGCGCGGACCACTCCACGCACTCGCGCGCCTCGGCGTCCCCCGCGGCCGCCGCTCCGGCGAGTGCGTGCAGCATCCCCAGGTCGGCGGCGACCGCCATCCGGACCAGCCCGGCCCGCCGGCCCTCGTCCGGGAACGGCCGCTGCAGACACGGGTACAGCCCGACCAGGTCCGCGATCCGCCGGGCGAACGCCATCCCGAGCGGCCCTGCCGCCAGCCGGGCCCCGATCCGGGCCCGCGGCTCGCGGTGCAGTACGGCGGCCAGTACGCCGGCCAGCCGGTCTTCTCCGGTGCGGCCCGACGCGTCGAGCCGGCCCGCCACTTCGGCGACGACCGGCCCGACTGCGGCGTCGGGCGCGCGGTCCAGGCCGACGGAGGCCGTCAGCTCCTCCGCATCCGGCTCGGAGCCGGAGCGCACCGCCCACAGCGGGGCCTGCGGACCGAGCCCGTTCGGCACCACCTGCGCGTACATCCAGTGCGTGTCGGTCTGTACATGGCCGCCGCGCACCCACTTGGCGACGTACCGTCCGAAGTCCGCGCGGGCGAAGCCGGCCACCGTCCGTACGACGTAGCCCTCCTGCCGTGCGGTGTCCAGCCGCAGCCTGCGCAGCACGCGCCCGTCGAAGACGCCCCGCCAGAGCACGCGCGGGGTGGGCACCCCGAGGCCGTGCAGGAAGCGCACGGTCCGGTCCCAGTCCAGGCAGTGCTCGCCGTCCCACACCGAGAACCCGTAGAACCAGCCGTCCAGGTCCTCGTAGGGGATCGAGTGGCGGGCGTACATGTTCTCCCCGCACACCCGCCACCCCGCCGGTATGCCGGCACCGATCCGGCTCTGGAGGCCCTTGACCCAGGCCCGCGAGGGGTGGTGGCCCGAGTCCAGCGAGCGGGCGTGGAGCCCGTCGGCGTACAGAGTGGTGTTCTCCCCGTCGAGCTTCTCGGTGACCACGACCTCCCGCCCGGCCAGCCCCGCGAGCCCGGCGGCGCGCACGTCGTCCGCCGCCACCCCGGGCGACCAGGGAAGATGCGGTGTACGGGGGTAGTGCGTGCGCATGACGGCTCCTGCTCGACGACGGGGTGCGTCGTCACTCTAGGTATCCGGAGCGAGGGCATCCACCCAATAAGCGAGCGTGACGCCGCGAAGGTGCCGGGCATGCCGCAGACGTCGACGTCTTTGCTCAGCCGGTCAGGTGGACGACACCCGGAGCAAGCGCGCCCCCTGACAAATGGCGCGTCCCGCCTGCGGCCGGATGCAGGCGCGGGGGTAAACCCGCATGCGTTCACGGATCCGTTCGGGGGAGACTGCGCCCATGAGCTCCGACGCCGTCCAGACACCGCAGGAACGGGCCCTTGGGCATGTGGCCGCCTTGTCGTCAGGTCCACCGGTGGATCCGGTGCTGCGGGTGACCCTCAACTTCCACCCGGACCGCCCGGCGGGCGGCAGGACGGTCCTGGAGGCGCTGGCGCAGGACGCCGTCTACCTCTCGCAGTTCGTCACCGGGACGAGCAACGGTGGTCTGACCGCCCACCCGGGCGGTGACCGGTGGCGATGGGAGAGCCGGATCTTCAACGGCGCGTACGACGACGCGGCTGCTCGCGAGCGGCCCGTCTACGGAGCACTGAATCTGCGCCGCAAGCCGGTCGGTGCGGCGCCGCGGTTCGGGTCCGCCCACTTCCGGCTGACCGCCGGGGCGTTGACGCGGACCACGTTCTGCTACCCGGACAGCTTCCTCGAACCCTCGGACTTCGGTGTCGCAGAGCGCATGGGGCTCGTCGATCTCGCGCTGGCCGACCGTCAGGACGCCCTCGACGACTACATTGAGGCGCAGGTGCACGGGCCCGTCCGGTTGGACCGCGACGTGGAGGCGCTGGTCCTGGACCCCTGCTATCGGGGCACGGCCGTCGAGGACCTCGCCCGACGTCTTCCGTGCCCGGTGGAATGGCACGGCGGATTCCGTCTCACGGTCGAGGAACTCCGTCTGCATCCCGCCTACCGGGGCCAGGAGTACGTCGACCTGGGCACACGGATCGCCGTCGGCGGCCTGCTCGATCCGCAGATCATCGGGGATGCCGCACGCACCGGCCGCCACGACCCGCAGGCGGTCAAGAAGGTCTGGCACTGCCTCGCGCGCTTCGGAGCATCCCCGCGGTCCGCCGGCGATGCGGAAAGGACGCAGGACGAAGGAGCCGTGCTCGACGGCCTTCGGTGACGGCCTCCGAGGGGACTCAAGGGCAGCGGGTACTGCCCGGCACCTGCCCTCGCAGGCCTTTCGGACGCAGCGGTATCCGGGTCTCGTGGTGTCGATCCCACGGAAAGGCATCCCGTTGCTGCACGAACACGGCCCTGACCAGGCCACCGAAAAGCAGTCCCCCACCCCCGGGAGGCCTGCCCCGACGGACCGGGCAGGCCTCCTCGCGCTCCAGCGGACCGCCGGGAACGCGGCGGTGCTCCGGATGCTGCAACTGGCCGGGTACCCGTACGCCCAGGAAGAGCACCGGCACGCTGCCGGCTGCGGCCACCAGGGGCATCCGAGTCCCCGGAGTCCGCTGGGCGCCGTGGCGCCGGTACAGCGCTCGGCCGTCCACGACGTCCTCGCCGGCGCCGGCCGCCCCCTCGACACCGCGCTGCGCGAAGAGATGGAATCCCGCCTCGGAGCGGATTTCACCGACGTCCGCATCCACGACGACAGTGCCGCCCGGGCCTCCGCCGCGAGCGTCGGCGCCCGCGCGTACACGTCCGGCAGCCACGTCGTCATCGGCGACGGCGGCGCCGACAAGCACACCCTGGCCCACGAACTCACCCACGTCATCCAGCAACGCCAAGGCCCCGTCGCCGGAACCGACAACGGGGCGGGCCTGAAGGTCTCCGACCCGTCCGACCGCTTCGAACAAGAAGCGGAGGCCAACGCCACCCGCGTCATGTCGGGCGAGGCGCCTCAGGTGCAGCGAACCGGGCACGCTCCGGAGGCCGGGTCGAGAGATCACAGCAGTCCCGTCATCCAGCGCGCCTATCCGCCCGCGTTGATGCGCGCCGACAGCTTCGAGGTGGCCGGGACCACCGACGGAGACTTCAGGGCGCATATCGACGTCGACCACAGGAATCCCGCGCTCGCCGGCCTCCCGGCGGTTCTGGCGGACGTGCAGATATCCAACGTGACGATCAGCGACTCCGACCGGGGCGATACGCAGTTCGGTGCAGACCAGGAGTCCCACACCACGGCGTGGACGCTGCTCCGTCAAGCTCTGATGAACTTTTCCAACAGGTCGGCGGAATCGCTCGTCAGGTACATCGAATATCACCTCGGGCGCATGGGCGGGCTTGAAATGAGCACCTGGACGACCCCCGGCGCCGCCGGGAGATGGCACGAGGAATTCGTGGCGACGGGTGCCCTTTTCGCCGCGCTGAACGCGGGGACCGCCAGGGCCCCGCTGGTCCAGTGGGGTCACCAGCTCTCCAACCTCCTCGAAGGATTCGTGCGGACCTATCAGCTGAGTTCCATCGCGACGTACAGAAGGGGAACCCCGCGCGGGCACGGGGAGGGAACCGCCATGGCCGCCCTGCGGCAGGCGGAAAGGGCGCTCGAACAGGGCGAGTATGCAGAGAATCCGCAAAATGACGAAATGCTGGCGAGGCTTCGCAATTCCCTGTTGGACGCGCCCGGCATGCCGACCGCCGCGCTGCCCGCCCAGGCCATGGCCGTTCAGCATTTCAGTGAAACCTTCAGTGTCGCTTTCCCGACCATCGACGAATACCTCAAGGCTAAGTACGACGGTGACTACAGGCCGGATCACGATGCCGATTACGCACTGATACTGGGAGAATTCGACGACAGCAGTGGAGACGTGTCCTCCATGGGCGCCCCGCTGGACCTCGGCGCCCTGGAGACGGGTTTCCTCGTCCGGTCTTCGGTCATTCCCGACGGGAACCGTCTTGTCATCGGGAACATCCAGGTGAGCGAGAGCGAGCGCCCGAAGACCCAATTCGTGACCAATCAGCGGTCGCACACGGTGGCGTGGGGCCTCATCACGAGGCGTGTCACCGCCCTGAGCGGGCGAGGCCTGACGGATGCCGTCACACTCATGGGGGAATTCCTGAACGAGTCCCGGAACCATCCCCCGGTGAACAGCGGCACCGAATTTCTTGCCAGTTGGCATTCGGTCCGCGAGCAGTTGGAGGAAAGGATGGCGTTCCTCCGGACGGAGCCCGCGCTCAGTCACCACACGTGGTCGGCCTACGTCAGCGACACCATGCGCGCCTGCGTCTCCCTCCACAACGCAGACCGGCTCGCGACCACGGGCGGGAGCGCCACGGACCTCGGCGCTGCGCTGGGGCACGGCGAAGGGGCCACCTTCGCAAGGCTCGACCGCATCCAAGGCGGGATGAGCGGGCCCGGAGATCCGGATCCCATCGACACGGCGCTCGCCCTGCTGGACATAGATGCCATGCGGACGAGACTCATCAACAGGATGACCGAAGGCGCAGGGCTTGGACTGCGAAGCCGCGTTGCGCCGTCAGCGCAGGTGCGGCACGCACAGTACATCCAGACCTACGACCACGGCGACGTGGGAAATGACGTGCGCACGGTGATCACCAGGTGGGCACATTTGATCGTTGCAACCTACCCGAACATCGGGGTCTCCTTCGATGAGCTGAGGGAAGCGGCGGATCAGGAGGTCCGCGAAGGGTTCTCCGCCGCAGAACTGATACTGCTGGGCATTCACTGAACCCGACTGTCCTGCGCGAACCGGATGGCAGCCGACCGGGACCGGCGGACGGTGATCACCCGCCGTGTCCACCGGTCGGCCGCCACGGCAGGCGCGATGCCGAGCGGCGAGGTCAGGGACGGCGCCCGGCCCAGGCGACCAGACGGTCGATCGCCGGGGCGTCCGCGTCCACGGGCACGGCCTCGGCGAACGGGATCCGCCCGCCGCGGGTTTCGGCCGGCAGCGCGCGGCGTACGACGGCGATGACCCGCTCGATCAGGGCCGGGTCCCACTCCGGACGCTGCCCCGTGGCGATCGCCAGGTCCCACGTGTGCACGGTGAGTTCGTGGGTGTAGACGGCCGCGGCGGCCGCTCCCGGCATGACACCCATCGGCAGGCGCAGCTGCCGGCCGAGGACGGCCGGGTCGGCCCACACCCGAGCGACCTCGCGGGCACCCGGCTCCCACGCCGCCGCCCACGCCCCGTCGGCGAGCTCGTCGGCGAACGACGGGACGCTGAACGGGTCCTCGCCGCGCCCGATCACCGAGATCCGGCGGACCACGGCGACGAGGTGGCTGGAGAGCCGCCGGACGTCGAACTCGTCACACGGGGTCTGGGCGTCGTACTGATCGGGCCGGACGGCGGCGAGGATACGGCCCGCCAGGTCGACGGCCGCGGCGAGGTCCAGACGGGGGTCGAAAGAGGCGGTGGAGCCGGTGGAGGCGGACGGGGTCTCGGTGAGCTGCGTGGTCTCAGTCATGAGTTCATCCTGGATGCTGAACTGGCCACCTTCTGGCCAGTTTGCCGAGGAGAATGGAAAGTAGACGAAGACGGCGAGGAAGACGCAGCAGACGCAGATGCGGACGCCGCGGCGGGAGAGAAGAGGCACATGAGAGCCGACCGACTCGTGGCGACCCTGCTGTTCCTCCAGGAGCGCGGCCGGGTCACCGTCCCCGAAGTGGCCGCCGAACTGGAGGTGTCCGAACGCACCGCCCGCCGTGATCTGGAAGCCCTGGCCGCGTCCGGCATCCCCGTCTACTCACAGCGGGGCCGCGGCGGCGGCTGGTCCCTCGTCGGCGGGGCCCGTACCAACCTCACCGGGCTGACCACCGACGAGATCCGGGCGCTGTTCCTCGTCACCGGACCCCTGACGGCCACTCCCGAACTGCGCACCACCCTGCGCAAGCTGGTCCGGGCCCTGCCGCCCACCCTGCGGGCGGAAGCCGAGGCCGCCACCCGCGCGGGAGTCGTCGACGCCACGGACTGGTCCCGCAACCCCGCCACGGCCGATGCCGCCCACCGCTCCGCGCTCCAGGGCGCCGTCGTGGACGGGATCCGGGTCCGCCTCGGATACGCGGGCGTCGGCAAACCGGCCGGCGAGCGCACCGTCGACCCCCTGGGGCTCGTCGCCAAGGCGGGAGTCGACTACCTGGTCGCCGGTACGGACAAGGGCCTGCGCACGTTCCGGCTGAGCCGGGTCCTCTCCGTTGAGCCGACCGGCGAATCCGTGGTCCGGCCGCCGGGCTTCGACCTGGCCACGGCCTGGCGGGAGCTGTCCGGGGCCTTCCAGGACGGCATGTACGCGGTGACCGCGCGGGCCCGCGTCCACCCCGACACGGTGGCCCTGCTGCAGCGGCTCCTCGGCGGCCGGGTACGCGTCGGCGGTCCGCTGCCCGACGGCTGGACCGAGGTGTGGGTCGACGGACCGGCCCCCAAGGCGCTGGCCGCCCACCTGTCCGGGCTGGGGGCGGGAGTCGAGGTCCTGGACCCGCCGGAGGTGCGGCAGTGGCTCGCCCGGCTCGGCGCCGAACTCACGGAGATGTACGCCGCGGACGCGCCGCCCGTCCGGTAGCGGCACGCCCGGTCAGTAGCCGACGGTGAACCGCCGGCCCGGATGGGCTTCGCGCTCGACCTCGTCGAGCAGGGCCACGGCGAGGTCCTCGGCCGAGATCCGGCTGCGGCCGTCCTCGTCCACGATCAGGTCGTCGAGGGCCAGCCGGTACGTGCCCGTGCGCTCGCCCGGCACGATCTGCGCGGCGGGGCTCAGGCAGCTCCAGCGCACCTCCTCCACCGGCACCGTGCGCAGGAAGTCCAGCGCCTCCCCGTGGGCGTTCATGAGGGCGCGGAGCGCCTCCGGCGCTCCCGCCTGGTCCCGGACCAGCGGGCCCGCGGGGGTACGCAGCGAGCCCGCCCCACCCAGGGTGATCACACGGGGCCGCAGGGGTTCCGGGCCGAGTGTGCAGACGCCGCCGATCAGTGATTTGACGGCGGTCACCAGCACCTCCGGGTCCCCGGCCCCGGGGCCGACGGCGCTGATGACCACGTCCTGCCCGGCGGCCGCATCGGCGACGGAGTGCGGGTCGAGGACGTCGCCCCGCACCACGTCGGCCGCGGAGTCCGCGAGCTTCGCGGGGTCGCGTACGACCGCGGTGACCTGGTGGCCGCGGTGGAGCGCTTCGCGTAGCACGTGGGCTCCGAGGGTGCCGGTCGCGCCGAACAGGGTGATCCTCGCCATGGCGACTCCCCGAGGGTGGAGGCGGTACGGGGCTCCGGTCGGACCCGCGCCGACCATCCAAGCGAACCCGCCCGCCGACGCCCCGCAGCCGGGCCGGGGCCACTCGGATGATCCGGATCGGGTCATTCTGCCGGTCACGGGCCGGGAGGCGGGCTTCCTAGTGGCACAGGGCGACGATCGACGGGGAGACCGTGCCCTTGGCGGCCTCGCACAGGGGCGCCATGTCGTACGCACGCGGCGGCGCGGGCCGGGGCTTCGGCTGTGCGGGCGGCCGCCTGCTCGGCTTCGGCGCCGGGGCGGGGTGCGCGGGGTGCGCCCGTCCGGCAGGTGCGCGGTCGCCGCTCCCGCGCTGCGGCCGGTGCCCCTCGGGCTGCGCTGCGGGCGCGGCGGGCGGCTCCGGCGCGTCCTCGGGCGGGGCCGACGGGGTCTCCGACGCCGGCAGCGGGCCCAACGGCAGGGCCTCGACCGCCGCTTCCCGGGCGGCCGTCCGGTCCACCGACGGAACCGCGCGGGCCGGCTCCGCGGGTCCGGCCGGCCGCACGGTCACGCACCCGGCGGTCAGCGCCAGCGCGGCGAGGATCAGGGGCAGGGCTGCCCGGCGCAACTGCATCCACCCACCCTGCCGTACGGGAGCCGGCGGAACCCACGCACCGTCACGCGTACGGGTGACGGTGCGGCGGGAGCCGCCGCCCGGCCCCGTTACTGGCCCACCCGTCCGTCGACGCACTCGCGCAGCAGGTCGGCGTGCCCGCAGTGCCGGGCGTACTCCTCGACCCTGTGCACCATCAGTTCCCGGACCGCGATCCCGTCCTTCCCCACGCGCTCGCCCAGGTCCGGGTGCTCGGCCAGCGCGGCGTCGGTCGCGGCCTGCTCACGCTCCAGATCGGCGTACGAGGCGTCGACCACGGCCTGCTCGGCGACGGCTCCGTCGAAGTCCGCGTCGCGGACGCCGTACAGCTTGGGCAGCGGGTCGCCGTCGCGGATCCAGTTGCGCCAGTCCCGTTCCACCTCGGCGAGGTGCCGGACCAGGCCGAGCAGCGACATCGTCGAAGGCGGAACCGAGCGACGGGCCAGTTGCTCCGCATCCAGGCCCTCGCACTTCATCCGCAGGGTCTTGCGGTAGTCCGACAGGAATTCCTGCAGCGTCGCGAGCTCGCCCTCGGCGCTGCCTCCTTGGCTGTTGCGGGGGTCTTCGTCCGGGTCGGCCCACATGTCGGGGTAGACGGTCGCCTGGGTCCATCGCGCGGGTTGGTCACTCATGCGCTGCATGGTCGTCGCCAACGGCCCGCGTGCGCCACTGAGTTCCCGTACCGCGACGGCTGCGCCCGGCCCGACTGCGCGGCCAGTCGGGGCAGGTGCGTACGCGCCGAGCGCCCTCGCGCCGAGCGCGGTCCGGTGACGTGGTCGGACCGGCGGGTTTCATGCCGCCAGTCCGCAACGCGACGGTACCAGGGGAGAGCGTAACAAGGTAATAAGGAGGCATAGGGGCGGTAAAGCAACGGTCAGCCAACCGGGATGCGTTGCCGGCGTAACCCGCGGGCCGCAAGGGCTGTTGCACAGGCGGAGGGTCCATCCACGGTGAACGGAGTTCCGATGCCGCAGCTGACCGACGAGGCCGTGACCGGCGATTCCGGAGACGGGCCGGGCACGTGGATGAGCCCACAGGAGTACGGGGCTTCGCGGGCCGTGCTCTGGGCCGGTGCCGTCGTCCTGGTCACCGACACCGACGGCCGGATCCTCGTCCAGAGCGTCGACTACCGCACCGACCGGCTGCTGCCCGGCGGCGCCGTGGACACGGGCGAGGCCCCGTCGGCCGCCGCGGCCCGTGAGATGCGGGAGGAACTCGGCGTCGACGGCAGCTACTTGAGCGGGCTCGCGGTGGACTGGATCCCGGCCGACACGCCCGGCTTCCCGCCCGAGATGCGCTTCCCGGGGGAGATCCTGCACGTGTACGACGGCGGCACCTGGACCCCGGACCGGATCGACGAGATCCGCCTCCCGGCCCGGGAGGTCACCGGCGTCGGCTTCGCCGAACCGGCCGACCTGCCCGCCCTGATGGACCCCGGCGACGCCCGCCGCGCCCTGTCGGCCCTGCGCGCCCGCATCAACGGCGGCGGCCCGGCCCTGCTGGAGGACGGCCGTCCCACCTCGCCGACCGCCCTGGACCGGCTCGGGGCCCTGCGCAGCCGCCGCACCCCGCACCACGGCACCTGGCACCCCGGCCCGGTGCCCGCGCTGCTGCCCGTACGGGATCCCTCTGCCTGGCTGTTCGCACCCGACGGCCGGGTCCTGCTCCTGATCTGCCGGGCCACCGGATCCGCCCACCTCCCGCCCCCGGCGGCGCCGCCCGCCGCGGGCGACGCCCATCCGCTCGGCTACCGGTACGCCGACGAGGCCGCCCACCCCCGGAGCGCGGCCCGTCTCACCCGGCTGCCCCCCGCCGCGGACCCGGCGTACGCGCGCCTCCTGGCGACCCCCGAGCAGGTCCGCGAACTCGCCGACTGGGGACCGGCCGGCCACGCGGAACTCGCCGCGGTCCACACGGCCCGCACCCGCCTCTCCCTCCCGGCCCCGCCCCGCACCCCGCTCACCGAACTCCCCTCGGAGGGCACCCGCTGGTGACCCGGCAGGGCGCTGTCAGTGGTCGCTCGTAGCGTGATCGTCATGGGATTCACCAGCGCATGGTCGATCAGCAGCCACTCCGACTCCGTCGTCGCGGAGCTCGCGCCCCGGCTCGCCCCCGCCCTGGAAGCCGACCGCACGGATCCGGCGGCCCGGAGCCGCTGGGCTGCCTGGCAGCGCGCCCCGCTGCCGGACCACCGCACCTGGTACACCGACCGGGCGTACGACGAGGCGGTCGACTCCTTCCAGGCCCTGACCCGGCCCGGCGAGCACGTCGACGACCTCTGCAACGGCATCAGCGACCCCGGGTTCCATGTGATGGAGGACCTCTGGGATCCCGAACCGGACGCGGCGGACATGTTCGTTTCCGTGCACAGGAAGGAGTACGCGGTCGCCGCCCTGTTCCACGCCATCGGCCCGGCCCGGGCCGCGCTGCTGCCCGGCTGGTGCGGGAACGTGCTGCTCACCGCCGCCGAGGTCCGCCTGACGCTGCCGGACGTGGAGCGGGCGCTGACCTTCACCCCTGCGGAACGGGCCCGCGTCACCGGCCGGGACTGGCTGGACTACGGCGCCCGGGACGAACACGTCACCGACGGCCCCCTGCGCGTGTGGCGGAACGCAGCTGCCGCGGGCCGCGGGATCTGCACGGTCGCACTGCACGTCCAATGACCGTCCGCAGGCGGGCGGGGGATCACCCGGTCGCCGAAGCCCTGGCGGCGCAGCCCTCCGCCCCCGCCGCGACCTGGGAAATCCGTCGTCCACGGGTGCCGGTCCCGCAGCATGGGGGCATGAGCGAGAGCGCGATCACCTACACCCTCTACATCCAGGCCGATCCCGCCCGGGTCTGGCAGGCCCTCACCGAGCCCGCCTTCACCCGGCGGTACTGGGGGCTGAGCTTCGAGACCGACTGGGCGGTGGGATCGACGATGGACTGGGTGGAGCGCGGGGCGCGGACCAGTGATCCCGAGCAGGTGGTCCTCGACTGCGTCCCCGACCGCCGGCTCTCGTACACCTGGCACACCTTCACCCCGCAGTGGGCGGCCTCCGCCGGGATTGCCGAGGACCTGCGCGCCGAGCTGGCGCAGGAGCGGCGTACGAAGGTGACGTACGAGATCGAGCCCGTCGGCGACGCGCTCGCGCGCCTGACCGTCCTCCACGAGGGCTTCGAACCCGGCGGCACCCTCATCGGCATGTGCGGCCGGGCCTGGCCGATGCTCGTCTCCAGCCTCAAGACCCTGCTGGAGACCGGGGCCCCGCTGCCCGAGCTGGAGCGGGGCTCCGGCCAGGAGCCCGGCGGCGACGAGGCCCGCGGGGGCTGAACGGGCGAACCGGCGGGCGGGCCCGGAGCCGGCCCCCTCCGCCCGCCGCGTCCGCCCGTCGCCCCGGCCGAACTGCCGTACGCCGCACCTGAGATCATGTGTAGAGACCACGGAATCAGGAGCACCGACATGGCCCTCGAACGCCACCGCGCAGCCCTCGGCCGGCCCCGCAAACGCCTCGTCGCGTCCGGCTCCTGCAGGCAGGTCTGACGGACATGGGCCACACCCTCGAAGCGATCCTCGATGCGGCGGCCGTCGGGCGGTTCCCGCCGCCCGACGGCGGGACGACCGTGGTGCCGCAGCCGAGTCCGCGCGACGCCGGCGTCATCGCGTTCACCGCGCATTCCGTGGTGTTCACCGACGAGGACCCGCAGTGGGTGCACTCCGCCCTCGCCGCCCTCGACTGCGACGGCCTGGCCGCCACCATGCACCCGCGCTTCCTCGGCGCCCTGCTCGACCGCACCGGCCGCACCACCGACACCATCGACCTGCTCACCGTCGCCGGCCCGCTGCCCGGCGACCCGCCGCTGGAGCTGTGCGAGGTCGCCGACCCCGACCACCCCCGGGTGCGCCGGGCCCTGCGCCGCCGCGACGACGTACGGGTCTGGGCGGCCGACGGGGGAGTCCTCGTACTCGGCCGCGGCGTCGCGGGCCGCTGGGAGACGGCGATCGAGGTGGACGAGGGCGTCCGCCACCGGGGCCTGGGCCGGGACCTGGCCCGGGCCGCCCGCCACCTCGTCCCCGACGGAGGGCCGGTCTGGTCCCAGCAGGCCGCGGGCAATGCCCGCAGCATCAGGGCCTTCCAGGCCGCCGGGTTCCGCCCGGTCGGCTCGGAGGCCCTGCTGGTGCCCCGGACCGCCCGGCCGTAGCCGCCGACCCCGCGCACCGGTCGGTCGGCGCGGGCATGTTGGAATGGGGCGCATGGGGAGAAGCGAGAACGAGATACGCCAGGGGGGCAGCCCGGTGCGCCGGGCGGCGGAGGGCACGACCACCGCGCCCGACCACTGGCGCTACGTCCGCCACCTCGACGCCCTGGCCACCGCGGCCGGTCTCGACGCCGGCGTCGAGGGGGACGCCGTGGCCGCCGTCCTGGGCGATCCCGACCCGGTGATGGCCGAGAGCGCGGTGGTCACCCACCTCGACCGCCGCGCCGCCCACCTGCTGACCGACCCCCGGTTCCCCGGCTGGGCCCGCGCCATGCGCGCCGCGATCGGCGCCCGCGCCTTCCCGGGCCGCCGGCTGCGCGAGTGGACCCTGCTCAAGGAGATCACCCGCGGCGAGCCGTGGTCGGCGGCCGAGCTGACGGCCGCCTCCGACTGGTGCCAGCGCACCGCCGCCGAGTTGCTGACCTCGTACGAGGCCCTCGACCTGCTCGCCGCCACGGGCCGCACCCGCCGCGTGCGCAACACCGCCGCCCAGCGGCTGCACCGCCGCAACCTCCCGGGCTGACGCCACGACGCGGCCCGGCCGGGCCCGGCCTCGGCGTCGGCGTCGGCGTCGGCGAGGAGAAGAAGTGGTCAATCGGGAACAAGACGGGAAATCAGCGGCAGTCGTTCTGTCCACTGGGCACAAAGTCTCGTCATACGGCTGTTCGGGGGCTTAAAGTCTGGCTACCTGGCCGGGTATCAGCGTTGATCCGATGCCGTTTCACTGGAGGCTGCTCTCCGTGTCGCACGTTTCCCAAGCTCCCGTCACCACCCCCGACGGCGAGCCGGCCCCGCCCCCACCCACCGCGTACAGCCAGGTCAAGGGTTGGTTTTCGGGCTACGACCAGGTGCTCTTCGACTGGTTCCTGACACACCGGAACGGCGAAGAGGACAAGCCGGGCGATCTTCTTGAGCTCGGCGCGTTCATGGGGAAGAGCGCGATCTTCCTCGGGGGGTACCTGCGGGAAGGCGAGGAGTTCACCGTCTGTGACCTCTTCGACTCGCCCGCGCCGGACGACTCCAATCTTGCCGAGATGCAGGATTCGTACCCCACGCTCACCCGACGCGGGTTCGAGACGAACTACCTGGCCTTCCACGAGGCCCTCCCCACGGTCATCCAGGCGCCGACCTTCGTGGTCGCCGACCGGGTGCGCCCGGCGAGCTGCCGGTTCGTCCACATCGACGCCTCGCACCTCTACGAGCACGTCGTCCAGGACATCGCGTCCTCGCGGGTCGTGGCGGCCCCGGGCGCCGTCGTCGTCTTCGACGACTACCGCTCCGAACACTGCCCCGGCGTCGCCGCCGCCGTGTGGGCCGCGGTGGCCACCGGCGAGCTGCACCTGATCTGCGTGTCGGCGTCCAAGCTGTATGCCACCTGGGACGACCCGGCGCCCCACCAGTCGGCGCTGCTCGGCTGGCTGGACGGCCGCAAGGACCTGTGGCACGGGGTGGACGTCGTGGCTGGCCAGTCCCTGGTCCGGATCGGCGACGAGGGGGTCGTCCCGCCGGCGCCCCCGAAGCCGCTGCGCCCGGCGCCCGAGCCCGCGGTGGCGCCCGTGCACCAGAGCGGACCCCGCCCGCGGGTCGCCACCGCCTGGCGCAGGCTGGCCAAGGACCTGCTCCCACCGGTCGTCACCCGCGCGATCGTGGCCTGGCGCCGGCGCCGCCGCGGCTGACCCGCCGCACCGCCGGCTCGCCCGTCCGGAAACACGTACGGTGCCGGTCCCCGCTTCCGGGGGCCGGCACCGGCGCGTCGGTGGCCGTGGCTCCGGTGCGCGCCGCGGGTCAGCCGCCCTTGCGGACCCGGGCCGCGCGGCGCGCCTCGGCGAGCTTGCGGGCCTCCGAGGTCTTGCGGGACTCCTTGCCCGCCCCCGGCCGGCCCGGACGGGTGCCCATCCCGCGGAAGCCGAGGTCCGAGCCCGAGGGCCGGCCCTTGGCGTCGGTCGGCTCCGCACCCGCCAGCGGCACCCCGGACGGGGGCCTGGCCCCGGTGATCCGGCTCAGCGCGGCCTCGCCGGAGCGGACCTGGGTGGTGGTCGGCCGGATCCGGGCATCGGACATCAGCCGGACCATGTCCCGGCGCTGGTTCGGGGTGACCAGGGTGACGACCTTGCCGGACTCGCCCGCGCGGGCCGTGCGGCCGCCCCGGTGCAGGTAGTCCTTGTGGTCGGCCGGCGGGTCCACGTTCACGACGAGGTCCAGGTCGTCGACGTGGATGCCGCGCGCGGCGACGTTCGTCGCGACGAGGACCGTGACGGCCCCGGTCTTGAACTGCGCGAGCGTGCGCGTGCGCTGCGGCTGCGACTTGCCGCTGTGCAGGCCTTCCGCCCGTACGCCCATGGCCCGCAGGTGCTTCACGAACTGGTCCACGCCGTGCTTGGTGTCCAGGAACATCAGCACCCGGCCCTCGCGCGCCGCGATCTCGGTGGCCGCCGAGTACTTGTCGGCGGAGTGGATGTGCAGCACGTGGTGGTCCATGGTGCTCACCGAGGCCGCCGACGGGTCGACGGAGTGGGAGACCGGGTCCTTCAGGTAGCTGCGCACCAGCTGGTCCACATTGCGGTCCAGGGTGGCCGAGAACAGCATCCGCTGCCCCGCGTGGTGCACCTGGTCCAGGATCTCGGTGACCTGTGGCATGAAGCCCATGTCGCACATCTGGTCCGCCTCGTCGAGGACGGTGATCCGCACCCGCTCCAGGTGGACGTCGCGCCGCCCCACCAGGTCGCTGAGGCGCCCGGGGGTGGCCACCACGACCTCGGCGCCGGTGCGCAGCGCGCTCACCTGCCTGCCGATCGACAGCCCGCCGACCACCGTGGCCATCCGCAGGTCCAGGGCCTGCGCGTACGGCGTGAGTGCCTCGGTCACCTGCTGCGCCAGCTCGCGCGTCGGTACGAGGACCAGGGCCAGGGGGCGCTTCGGGTCGGCCTTGTGGCCCGCGGTACGGGCCAGCAGCGCCAGGCCGAAGGCCAGCGTCTTGCCGGAGCCGGTCCGCCCGCGGCCGAGGATGTCCCGGCCGGCCAGGGAGTTGGGGAGCGTGGCCGCCTGGATGGGGAACGGCTGCGTCACCCCTAGGTCGGTCATCGTCTTCACCAGCTCACGGGGCAGGTCGAGCTCGGAGAACGCCGCCACCGGCGGCAGCGCCGGCTCGACCGTCTCGGGCATCGCGAACTCGCCCTGCAGGGGCGCGGTCCGGGGAGCCTTGCCGCCCGACTTCGCACCGCCCCTGGGGCCTGCCTTGGCTCCGGCCTTGATGCCGAAACGCCCGTGAACCGACGGGTTCTTCATGCAGAACCTTCCGTGAGACGTGAAAAGACGAATTTTACCATCGGGGCCACGACGCCATGAGTGCGCACGGCGTGGGAGTGCACACCACACGAGTGCGCACTGCCCCGGGCCGCCCGGTCAGCGGACCGCGGGGAGCCGCAGCAGCAGCCCCTCGGCCTCGATCCGCCGCGTCGTCGCCCGCTGCGGATAGCAGCGCATGAACATCCGGGTGAAGTGCTCCCCGTAGTGGATCGCGGTGTCGTCGTACGGGTGGGGTTCCAGCGGCCGGATCCGGGCCCTGACCACAGCACGTACGGGACGGCCAAAGGTTCGAACCGTCCCCGGTTGGCCGCGCCCGGGGTGTGGTCTGCGTGACGGGTGGGCAGAATCGAGACGGCTGCACCGCACGTGTGGCCCGCGTGGAACGTTGAGAAGGATCGGCTCTGATGGCTACAGGCACCGTGAAGTGGTTCAACTCGGAGAAGGGGTTCGGCTTCATCCAGCAGGACGACGGCGGCCCCGACGTGTTCGTGCACTACTCCGCCATCCAGACCACCGGCTTCAAGGAGCTGGCGGAAGGCGCGAAGGTCGAATACGACGTCACTCAGGGCCCCAAGGGCCCACAGGCGGAGCGGGTGGTCAACCGCTGACGCCACTTCACGAGCCCAGCCCGTGCCCTTGAGCCCCGCCGGTTACCCCGGCGGGGCTCGGGGCTGTCACGGGGCGGGCCGGGAGCCCGTGCGGTGCAGGGCCAGGAGCAGCGGCCAGAGGTGGTCCGCCAGCTCCGCCGGGGAGCCCGGGACGCTGTCGTGCAGCCAGTCGGCGAGGACCCCGGTGAAGGTGGCGGCGACGGCCGAGGCGACCAGGCCGGCGTGCGGGGCGCCGGCCGCCTCGCGCTCCGCGCGGGCGCGGGCCCGCAGCTCCCGGTGGAGGCGCTCGCCGAGCGGCCCGCCGCCGCCCGGAAGGAGCAGGGTGCGGTAGAGGGCCGCGTGCGCGGCGGCGCCGGCGAGGAAGGCGGCCAGCGCGGCCGGGGGCCGGGCCGGGGCCTGTGCGCCGGGCTCCGTCTGCCAGGCGTGCAGGGCGTCGACCGCCGCGTGCACCACATCGGCGCACGCGTCGACGGCCAGCGCCGGGAGGTCCTCGTAGTGCAGGTAGAACGTGGCGCGGCCGACCCCGGCCCGGCGGACCACCGCCGAGACGCTGACCTCGCCGAGCGGCCGGTCCCCGCATTCGGCGAGGATGCTCTCGCGCAGCCGGGCCTTGGTGCGGGCGGTCCGCGGGTCCTCGGGGCTCATCGGGCCAGCAGCGCCGCGCCCAGGGCGAGCGCGCCGGGCAGGGCCTGGGCGAAGAGGATGCGGCGATTGGCGGTCGCGGCCCCGTACACCCCGGCGACGATCACGCAGCCGAGGAAGAAGATCTGCGTGGCGAGCGAGTCGATGGCCAGCGACCAGACCAGGCCGGCGGCCAGGAAGCCGTTGTACAGACCCTGGTTGGCGGCGAGCGGTGCGGTACGGCGGGCGAGGTCCTCGTCGAACCCCGACAGGGCCCGGCCGGGTGGTCGTTGCCACAGGAACATCTCCAGCACCAGGAAGTACATGTGCAACGCGGCGACGACGCCGATGAGGACCTGAGCGACCGTGTGCACGGCAACCTCCCCTTGACCGGGTGGAGCAGATTTCCTGGACAACTGTACAGGAACTCGCCGTCGGGTCCATTGAGTGCGCGCCGCTAGGCTGACCGCATGACTGTGCTCGTGTACGAAGACTTCGGGACCGGACGCCACCGCGAGGCCTCCCTGATCCGCCACGCCCTGGGCAGCGCCCACGACGAGGAGCTGATCGCGGGCCTGGCCGGCGGGATCGGCTTCATGTACTTCGTGTTCGAGTACGCCGGCCGCGCACCCATCGCGACGATCGTGGCGCAGGCCCATCCCGAGCCCTGGGTGCAGGTCGCGCTGCGGCGCCTCCACATCCCCTACGACGCCACGCGCGCCACCAAACCCCGCTGGGGCAGGGTGCGCGCCGCGCTCGACGGCGGTCAGCCCGCCTTCTGCGTCGTCGACCGGTCCTCGCTGCCCTGGCACGCGGCCGACGCCGACGCCGACACCGAAGCGGAGATGATCGGCGCCGACCCGTACACCGTCGTCATCGCCGGGTACGACGGCCACGACCTGTTGATCGAGGACGGGGCCGACGCCCCGTACCGGATCGACCGCGAGGAGTTCGGCAAGGCCTGGACCGCGCACCGCAAGGGCCGCCACCAGCTGATCGTGCCCACCGGGCCGCCCGAGGGCGAGCCCGACGTCGACGGGGCGATCGCCGCGACCGTCACCCGCATGACCGGGCCGGTGCTCGGCAGCCACTTCGACGTCAACTTCGGCTTCACCGGGATGGAGAAGCTGGCCGCGCAGCTGCGTGACCAGACCACCAGGACGGGCTGGGAGCGCCGCTTCGGCGGCTCGGCAGAGCTCTTCCGCGCCGGCACCGGGCGGCTGTACGCCTGCCTGGAGGAGGAGTGGACCGCCCCCGGCGCCACCCGTCCCCTCTACGCCGACTTCCTCGACCTCGCCGGACGGGCGGAGGCGGCCTCGCTCCTGCGGGAGTCCGCCGGGCACTGGTCGGCGCTGGCGGCACTGGCCCGTACGGCCGAGCCGGACTCCGACGCCGGCCGGCGTCGGGCCCTGTTCGACGAGTGCGCCGAACTCGTGGACCTCTCGCTGGCCCTGGAGCGCCGGGCCGTAGCCCTGCTCTGAGCCGTACGGGCCCCCGCCGAGGGGGCGCCGGTCACCCCTCCCGGATCCGGATGGCGGCGACCGGGCAGGCACGGGCGGCCTCGCGGACCAGCGGGCTGCCGTTGCCGTCCTCCCTGCCCGGGAGCACCTGGCTGAAGCCGTCGTCGTCCTGGGTGAAGACGTCCGGCGCGGTCAGGGCACACTGCCCGGCGCCGATGCAGACGGCCTTGTCGATGTCGATGCGCTGTGGCGACATGCCTCTCACCATGCCACGGGGAGTTCGACCATGCCCTGGATCGTGTCCCCGGGCCGGAACGGGATCCGGTCCGGCTCGGCCGCCAGCCGGAGCCCCGGCAGCCGCGTGAACAGCGTTCCCAGGGCGATCTCCATCTCGGCGCGGGCCAGGTTCTGGCCGAGGCACTGGTGGATGCCGAAGCCGAACGCGACGTGGTGCCGGGCCGACCGGTGCCAGTCCAGCGCGTCGGGTTCGTCGAACACCGCCGCGTCCCGGTTGATGACGGAGGTGGAGAAGACCACCCCGTCGTCCGCGCGGACCGTGACCCCGCCGATTTCGATGTCCTCGGTGGCCACGCGCAGCATCCCGTCCGCGATGGACAGGAAGCGCATCAGCTCCTCCACGGCCACCGAGATGAGCGACGGGTCGGCGCGCAGCTCGGCCAGCTGCTCCGGATGCCGCAACAGGGTGAACGTACCGAGCGAGATCATGTTCGCCGTGGTCTCGTGGCCCGCGATCAGCAGGATCGCGGCCAGCGAGACCAGCTCGTCGATGTCGGTCTCGCCGGTCTCCAGGCGCCGCTCGACGAGCTCGTCCAGCAGCCCGTCTCCGGGGTCGGTCCGCTTGCGCTCGATCAGATCGGCCAGATAGCCGTTGATCCGGTCCCGCGCGTCCTCCACGTCGGCGAGCTCCGGCCCGCGCAGCAGCCGCCGCGATTGCCCCTCGAAGAACTCGTGGTCCTCGTACGGGACTCCGAGCAGGGCGCAGATCACCATCGAGGGGACGGGCAGGGCGAAGTCGTTGACCAGCTCGGCCCGCGGCCCCCGGGCGACCATGCCGTCGATCAGCCGGTCCACGGTCTCCTGGATCGCGGGCCGCAGGGCCGCGGTCCGCTTCAGGGTGAAGCTCGGGATGAGCATCCGGCGCTGGGCGTTGTGCACCGGGTCGTCGACGCCGAGCAGGGCCGTGCGGCGGTTCTGGAGGCCCTTGAAGCGCTTCGTGGGAGTGGGGAAGGCCTTGTTCTGCCGGTCGGCGGAGAGCCGTCCGTCGGAGAGCAGGGCGCGCGCCTCGGCGTGGCCGGTGACCACCCACACCGAGCGGCCGTCGAACAGGGTGACCCGGGAGAGCGGCCGGCCCTCGCGGAGGGGATCGTAGGCGGTGGGCGGGTGGTAAGGGCAGGTTCGGTCCTGGGGAAAGGCAACGGTCTCTGACATGCAGCACCTCGTAAGCATGGTTCCGTGGGTCCGTCTCGCCGGAATCCATTACATGCCCTAGGCACCTATCTGACCTATGCCAGTTTCGGCCAGATAGCCCACTTTGGCCCGCCCGGCCTGATGGCCGCCGGACCGCTCAGAGGTGGGCGTCCAGGAACTCCCGGAGCTCCGCGGGGCTCATCACGCCGGCCCGGCTCGCCACGGCCTCGCCGTCCTTGACGAGGACCGCGGTGGGCGCGCAGGCCACGCCGAAACGCCTGGTCGGCCCGGGGCAGCGGGTCATGTCGGTGCGGACTGCGGTCAGCCGCGTGCCGTACTCCTCGGCGACCTCGGCCACGACCGCGTCCATCGCCCGGCAGGCCTCCAGGGCCTTGGGCCAGGTCCCGATGAAGTAGGCGAGAACCGGCCCCCCGGCCATGCCGAGGATGAAGTCGAACTCCTGGTTCTCCAGCGGCTGGTGTACCCGACGTGCCATGGGTGGTGCTCCTGCTCTCGTGTCCCGAGTGGTCCGTCCGCGATCCGCGGGGTCATCCGCGGGCGGGCCCCCATCATCGCCGCCGGCTCCGGCGGGCCGTCTCCCACCGGCCCGGGGCCCGTTGTCAGTGGTGCCTGTGAAGCTGGGCGGTATGGACGACAGGATGCTCCGGCGCCGGGTCTACGGCGCCGACCACGACGACCCCGACCCCGGCCCGCGCCCCGGCCACGTCTACGGCGAACTCGTGGGCGGCCCGCTGGACGGACTCCTCCTGGACATCACGGGCTGGAGCCCGCCCCGGCTGGCCGAAGAGGCGAGGCTCCCCACGGAGATAGGGCGCTACGGAGCCGGCGGCCGCACCCACTACCGCCGCCGCGCGGCGGACCCGGACCGCTGGGACTGGTCGGGCGACAGCCCGTGACGGGTGGCGCTGCGTCAGCGGCCCGGCGGGCCCCGCCGGAGCCCGCCGCGGGAGCGGAGTGTCGCCGCCGGCGGTGGTCCGCAGGGGCCCGGAAGATTCTTCGAAGAAATCTCGGGGAGCTGTCGATCCGGGCGTCTCCCGTTCGACGCAGGAGTGAGAGGCGGGGAAAGCCCCCGTCCGTCCGACCGAGGAGTCACCATGCCGCGCTTCCTTTCCATGATCCGCATCGACGAGCAGAGCCTTCCCGCCGTCACCGAGTTCCCGCCGGAGTTCGGGCAGCGCATGGGCGCGCTGCTGGAGGAGATCACCAAGGCCGGGGTGATGCTGGACACCGCCGGGCTGCTCCCCACCGCCGACGGGACCCGGGTGACGTGGTCCGGCGGCAAGCTGAGCTACACCGACGGGCCCTTCACCGAGACCAAGGAGGTCGTCGGCGGCTACGCCATCCTCCAGGCCAAGGACAAGGCCGAGGCGCTGGAGTGGACCAAGCGGTTCCTGGAGATCCACCCCGCGGAGTGGACGGTCGGCGCCGAGCTGCGCCAGATCGCCGAGGCCTGACCGGGCCGCGAACGCGCCCAGTTTGCCCTGCCTCGTCACGGCTGCTCTGATGGGTGGCCGTGACAGCAGTGAGTACGGCCCAGGCGGTCGAAACGGTATTCCGGATCGAGTCGGCGCGGATCATCGCCGGTGTCGCCCGCATCGTGCGCGACGTCGGCATCGCCGAGGAGATCGCCCAGGACGCGCTGGTCGCCGCCCTGGAACAGTGGCCGGAGTCGGGTGTCCCGGAAAAGCCGGGCGCCTGGCTCATGGCCACGGCCAAGCACCGCGCGATCGACCTCGTCCGCCGCAAGGAGACGTACGCCCGCAAGCTCGCCGAGGTCGGCCGGACCCTGGAGGACGTGCCGCCGCCCGACGAGCCGGCGGCACCGGACGACATCGACGACGACCTGCTGCGGCTCATCTTCACCGCCTGCCATCCCGTCCTGGCCACCGAGGCCCGGATCGCGCTCACCCTGCGCCTGATGGGCGGGCTCACGACCCGGGAGATCGCCCGCGCCTTCCTCACCTCGGAGCCGACCGTCGCCCAGCGCATCGTCCGGGCGAAGCGGGCCCTGGCCAAGGCGGGCGTGGCCTTCGAAGTCCCGTACGGAGCCGACCGCGAGCAGCGGCTCGCCTCGGTCCTGGAGGTCATCTACCTGGTCTTCAACGAGGGCTACTCGGCGACCGCCGGCGACGACCTGGTCCGCCCCGCGCTGTGCGAGGACGCCCTCCGGCTCGCCCGGGTGCTGGCCGCCCTGATGCCCAAGGAGCCCGAGGTGCACGGGCTGGCGGCTCTGCTGGAGTTCCAGGCCTCCCGGATCTCCGCCCGCACCGGCCCCGACGGCGAGCCGGTGCTGCTCGCCGACCAGAACCGGTCCAAGTGGAACCGGATGCTGATCCGCCGCGGCGCCCTGGCCATGCGGCACGCGGGGAGCGGCCCGTACTCCGTCCAGGCCGCGATCGCCGGCTGCCACGCGGAGGCGGTCCGCTACGAGGACACGGACTGGGCGACGATCGCCACCCTCTACCGACGGCTCGTGGAGCTGATCCCGTCACCCGTCGTGGAACTCAACCGGGCGGTCGCCGTCTCGATGGCCGAGGGCCCGGACGCGGCGCTCCCGCTGGTCGACGCCCTGTCCCGGGAACCGGCCATGCACGCCTACCACCTGCTGCCGAGCGTACGGGGCGACCTGCTGGAGCGGCTGGGCCGCAGGGAGGAGGCCCGGGCCGAGTTCGAACGCGCGGCCTCGCTCACGCACAACGCGCGGGAGCGGGCCCTGCTGCTCGGGCGGGCCGCCCGCATGTGAACACGGGTGGCGGGCGTCGTGACGCCCACCGGTTCGTTCGCCGGCCGGGGCTCAGGCGTCGGGGTCCTGCGGGTCCTGCGCGGAGTCGGGGCGCACCTCGATGTGGTCCGAGGCCAGGTCGACGGCCACGCGGTGCTCCATGCCCAGGGCCTCCAGGAACTTGTACGGGAGCTGTACGCGGCCGGTCCGGTCCAGCATCACGTACTCGCGCTCGCTCACCGACTCCGCGCCGTCCTCGTCCGTGACCGTGCGGCGCAGCACCTCGCTGCTGGTGCGGCCGTCGCGGATCGCCACCGTACGGCGGACCTCGCCCGCGACGAGCGGATCGTGCGTCACGATGACCACCGTGGCGCCGAGCTCGCGGTTCACGGTGCGGAACGCCTCGAAGATCGCGGCGCCCGTCTCGGAGTCGAGTTCGCCGGTGGGTTCGTCCGCGAGCAGGACCGGCGGGTTGTTGGCCATGGCGACGGCGATGGCCACGCGCTGCTGCTCGCCGCCGGACAGCTGGGCGGGGCGCCGGTCGGCGAGGTGGCCGATCCCGAGGGCTTCGAGGAGCTCACCGACGCGGGCGGCGTGCCGCTTCGCCGCGCCGCGGCGCGGGCCACCCCGGAACTGGAGTGGCACTGCCACGTTCTGAGCGGCAGTCAGGAACGGCAGGAGGTTGCGGGCGGTCTGCTGCCAGACGAAGCCCACTGCCTCGCGGCGGTAGCGCAGGGTGTCCTTCGCGGACATCTCCAGCAGGTTGTAGCCGCCGACGGTCGCGGTGCCCGCGGTGGGGGCGTCCAGGCCTGCCAGGATGTTGAGCAGTGTGGACTTGCCGCTGCCGGAGGCACCGACGAGGGCCACCAGATCGCCTTGGGCGACGGTCAGTTCCAGCCCCTGGAGGGCCTGCACCTCGATGCCGTCGCTGCTGAAGATCCGGACCAGGCGGTCGCAGGCGATGGCGGTCCCCGCCCCGGCTCTCCGGGGCTCGGCGGCGGCCAGAGCCTGCCGTCGCAGCTCTTCGTAGGTCGGCTGGTCGCTGTTCAACGCTGGTCTCCCGCTCTCAACTCGGTGGTGATCTGGCGCCGCCCGGACAGGGCCGCCTCGGCGAGCACGGCCGCCGCGACCAGGCCGGCCAGGCCCAGGGCCTGCGTCAGCACGGGCCGTACGGCGAGCCGTACGCCGGTGTGCGAAGGCGAGCCGACCATCGCGGACAGGTCCACGGCCGGCCCCAGCAGGGCCACGGCGGCCGCCGCGACCAGGGCGCCGCCCACCGCGGCGGCCAGGGCCTGCGGCAGCGCCTCCGTGAGGATGATCGCCACGCCCTGCCGGGGCCGCAGGCCCATGGTCCGCAACCGTGCGAGCAGCGCGGCCCGTTCGGGCGCGGCCCGGGCCATGGTGAGCAGGACGGCGAGCAGGGCGAGGCCCGCCGCACCGGCCACCGAGGTCCAGAAAAGCCGGCCCGCCGCGTGCCCCAGCGGATCGTTCGCCAGCCGGGTGCGCTCGGCGGCGCTGGTGTGCACGGCCCAGCCCTCGGTGGTCGGGCCCCGGGGCGCGGCGCGGACCAGCTCGTCGAGTGCGGACCGGTCCGGGGAGCCGAGTGCGAACCACCGGTTGGGGTGGGTCGTCTGGGCGACCGTCGCCGTCGCCGGGCCGGCCGGCAGGACGAGGAAGGAGCCGCCCACGCCCGGCAGGGCGGGCGTACCGTCGACGACCCCCGCCGTCTTCACCGGCAGAGACCCGCCGTTGTCGAGGCGCAGCTCGTGGGGGCCGGAGCCGGCCAGCCGTGCGAAATCCCGGCTGAACAGCGCGGGTACGGGCGTGCCGGGGCTGCCGGAGGCCAGCCGCGCCGGATCGAACTCGCCCCACCCCACGGCGCGGGCCAGCCCCGCGTACGCCACCGGGTCGGCGACGACCACCCGGACCTTGGTGGACCCCTGGTCGGTGCCGAAGACGAACGCGTCGTCGTCCGTCCACACGGGTACGGACAGCCGTACCCCGGGCAGTCGGGCGGCGCCGTCGAGAAGGGTCTGCGGAAGGACGTCCCCGTAGGGTGCGGCGACCTGCGCGTCGCCGCCCACGTTCCACCGCGCCACCTCGGACCGCGAGCTGTCGACGGTGGCGAGGACGGCGGCCCCGAAACCGGCCGTGGTGACGGCGAGCAGCAGGGCGACCACCGGCAGCACCGAAGGGCGCCGCCGGCTGCCGGTGCCGCGTGCGGCCCGGGCCAGACCGAGGAAGCCGACCAGCCCCGACCGCCGCCCGGCGACCCAGGCCAGCGCGCCGACGAGGGCGGGCGCGAGCCGTGCCAGGACCAGGCCGCCGCACAGGGCGAGCAGCAGCGGGGCGGCGACCAGCAGCGGGTCCACGCCCTCCCCGGCCGGGGCGACCCCGCGCTGCCGTACCTCGAACACTGCGGCGGCGGTCGCGACGAGGACGAGCAGCTCGCCGGCCGCCCGGCGCCGGGGGCGCGGGCCGCGCCGCGCGGACAGCGCCACGGCGGCCCGTACGGGGAAGGCGAGCAGCGCGAAGAGCGAGGCGGCCGACGCGGCGAGCAGGGTAGCCGTCCACCGCGGGGTCGGCAGCAGCAGTACGGCCAGCGCGGTCGCGAGCGCGGCGGCCGGCAGGACGGTGACCGTGCCCTCGCCGAGCAGGCGGAGCAGGATGCCGCGGCGGGACCCGCCGCGGGCGTGCAGCAGCCGCAGCTCGGCCTCCCGCCGGTCCCCGGTGAGCGCACCGGCCAGGCAGAACACCACGACGGCCACCCCGGCGACGCCCGCCGGGCCGATCGCGGCGAGCGGCGCGGCGGCCGCCTGCCGGGCCCGGGCCTGGGTGAACAGAGCCGGCAGCCCCGAACTGATCCGCAGCCTGGGCCGGCCCGTGTCCTGCGCCAGGTGGGTGGCGGTCTGGCCGGTCATGTACGCCGCGATCTGGTGCCCGACGGTGGCCAGTTGATCGGCACGGAGCACGTCCGTGTCCACCGGGAGCCGCCAGAACTCCTCGGCCTGCCCGCCCCACGCGCCGAGCCGGCCGAGCGCGTCCGGCCCGACGAGGGCGGAGCCCTCCCAGTACATCTCGGGCAGGCGAGCGCGGGTGTACCGCTGACAGGCGTGCGTGGGGCAGGGCAGGTCGGTCCAGAAGACGTCCGCCTCGTCGTTCGCGGTGTAGAGGCCGACGACCTCGGCGTCGACGGCGTCCGGGGTGCCGGAGGAGGTCCGCAGCACCGTGCCGACCTTGGCGCCGAGGGTCTGTGCGGTCTTCTGCGGCAGCGCCACGGGGACCGGGCCGTCGGGCGTCCCGCCGCCCGGCCAGCGCCCCTCCACCAGGCGTACGTGCTCCTCGGCCCCGTGCAGGTGCATCAGGTGGAGCATCGGCGAGACCTTCTCGGGGCGGGCCAGCTCGGGGTTGTCGAGGGAGCGCGGCTTGACGCCCCGGGTGCCGTACACCGGACCGCTCGGGGCGATGCCGTACCCGGGGCCGGTCCGTGCGAGCAGGGTGGCCAGCGCGGTGTCCAGGCTCTCGGGGCCCTGCGCGGCGTCCTGCGCGGGGGAGGTGACCAGCACGCTCGTCGCGCTTGCGCCGCGGTCGTGCAGGAAGGAGCGCAGCGCCTGGTCGGCGCCGCGGTCCAGGGCGCGCGGCAGCGCGGCCGACAGCAGTACGGTGACGAAGGCCAGTGCGGCGGCGAGCAGCGCGGTCAGCGGCGCCGCGCGCAGCCGGGTCCGCACCCAGGGCGCGGGGCGGACAGCGGACCCGGGCCGGGCGCCGGCCTGCGGGCCGGGCGGGGACGGCGGCGCCGCGGCGGTGGCCGGTGTGGCCGGGCTGGTCATATCTCCTCCACGTACCGCAGCCGGGCTGCAACGCCCCGGCCGCTCTGGTCACGTCGGCCGCCGAGCATGGCCGACAGCAGCGGCAGCACGGCGATCGCGGCGGCCAGCAGCAGCGTCCGGCCCTCCGGCAGGTCCACCAGGACCGGCGGCAGCGGCCGCCGGCCGGCGGGTGTCAGCACCATCAGCGGCACGACCAGGTGCACGACGGCCGCGCCCAGGCCCACACCCACGGCACTGCCGAGGCCGACCAGTACGAAACTCTCGGCGGCAGCCGTGCGGGCCAGGCTCCGCCGGGGCGCACCCAGCGCCGACAGCACGGCGAACTCCCGGGTCCGCTCCCGCGCCGACGCCGCGGCCGAGGCGGCGAAGCCGATCGCGGCCAGGGCCGCACAGGCCACGGCGAGGGCGGCCAGCGCGCTCTGCGGGCCCGCGCTCAGCGGATCGTCGAGCAGTTCGGCGGCCACCTCCTCGCGCAGCTGCACCTTCTGCCGGCCGGCGCCGGAGCGCAGTTCGGCGGCCGCCCGCGCGGGGAGCGGGTCGTGGGCGGAGGCCGCCGGCAGCCACCACTCGGTGGGGGGCGGGAGCTCGCGCCCGTTGTTGGCCGCGAACGTCCGGCCCAGGGAGGCCAGATCGACGGCAAGCGCAGTGTTCCCGGCCACGGGCAGCGAGTTCACGGACGCCGTCACCCGGACCCGCAGGGCCGCCCCGCCGAACCGGACCGGGATCGTGTCGCCCACCTTGGCACCGACGGCCCCGAGGTAGGCGGGGGTGGCGAGGGCGGGGAGCTCCGTGGCGGCCGGCGGCACGCCGGCGGGGGTCAGCGTGACGTTGACGCCGTCCAGGGCGTCGGCCGCGCCGTGGTAGCGCATGCGCAGCAGCTCCGATCCGTCGGCGGCGGCCGGTACCTGCTCGCCCGCGACGCCGTCCTTCAGCGTCGGCGCCGACAGCCTCCAGCCGGCCGTCGCGGACGCGGGGAGGGGGACCGCCGCGCCGCCCGTGCTGTCGGATACGGCGATCCGGCGGACGGACAACTCCCCCTCGGCGGGCCGGATGTCCCCGGGTTCCGGCATCAGGGCGGAGTAGGCGACCGTCATTCCGGCGAGGCTCAGCGGCATGGCGGCGGAGCCGATGGGGGCACCGGTCAGGGCGTCCAGGTGCGCGGAGACGGTCGCCCCGCCGTCGGCCGGGAGCGCCGCCATCGGCGTCCGGAAGGTGAACCCGAACCGGTCGCGCAACAGCAGCGAGATACGGGGGTTGCCGGCCTGTCGGGCGTGCACCGTCACGTCGAGGTCGATCCGCAGCGGTGTGCCGGGCAGCGCGATGCCGTGCGTACCGGCGGGGCCCGCGTCAGCGGCGAGCGGCGCGAACAGGCCGGCCATCGGGCGCCCGTCGCGCAGGTCCGCGCGCAGCGGTACCCGTTCGGCCACACCCGCGGCGTCGAGCGCGAGCAGCTCCCCGGTCGCCCCGCCCACCAGCTCCTGCTGTTCGCGGATCACCGGGATCACCCGCTCGCCGCCCGGCAGCGCCGAGTACCGGCCCCCCTGGCCCATGGCCGCCAGATCGGTGCCGGAGATCCGCAGCCCGCCCGCGGTGGCGAAGTCGGCCTGGTCGCGCTGGGACGCGGACCACGCGGTCTGCTGGCCGAGGGCCAGGACCCCGCTGGAGACGGCGAGGACGAGGAGCAGCACCGGGCCGGTGGCGCGCCCGGGCCGCCGGGCGAGCTGCCAGCCGGTCCAAGCCGGGCCGAGTCCGCGCCCGCGCGCCGCGATGCGCCCGCCGAGCCGGGAGGCGGCGTACGGCAGCAGCCGCAGCACCAGCAGGGTGCCGGCGCACAGGGCGAGGCTCGGCGCGGCGACCAGCACCGGGTCGATGCCCGGCACGCCGGACGCACCGGACGCACCGGACGCACCGGGGCCCCGGGAACCGCCCGTCCCGGGTCCGGAGTCGTTGTACGCGGACAGCTGCTGGTACGCGAGGACGGCGAGTGCCACCAGGGCGAGGTCCGCCCCGGAGCGGGTGGCGCGCGCGGCGAGCACCTCGCGGCCGCGTGTGCGGCGCAGGGCCGCGGCCACCGCGCCGCGCAGTACGGCGGGCAGCGCGGTCAGCAGGACGCAGGCGAGGGCGCAGCCCGCCGCGACCGGCCACAGCAGCCAGGTCCCGGAGCCGTCCGGCGGGACCTTTGACAGCGGGCCGAAACCGGCGAGCAGCCGCAGCAGCGGAGGGGTGAGCAGGGGGGCGAGGACGGCGGCGGGCAGGGCGAGCAGCAGCGATTCGGCCGCGGTGAGGGCCCCGAGCCGGCGCCGTGCGGCCCCGCGCGCGGTGAGCAGCAGGTTCTCGGTCTGCTGGCGGTCCGTCAGGAGGTGGGAGACGAGCAGCAGAGCGGCCGCGGCCAGGACGGTGAGCTGGAGCGCGCCGACCAGAAGTGTGGACCGGGCGACGAGCAGCGCGGACTCCAGTTCGCCCAGCAGGTCCGGCAGTTCGGTCCTGGCGTGGAGCCCCGAAGCGGCGGTGAGGGTGTCCGCCGCACCGCCGGCGCGCGCCCGGACCGCCCTGGTCTCGGCGATGCGGGCGGTGGCGAAGTCGGCGGTGAGGAGGGAGTCGCGGCTGTTCTGCACGAGCCCGCCGGCGCCGAAGACGCTGTCGTCCACGAGCAGCGGTCCGTACGTGGTGAAACTGCCGGTCTGGAACTCGCGACCGCCGAGCGGGTCGAGCCGCCAGTACGCGGCACCGGGGTCGGCCGCCCGGTAGACGCCCGTGACCACCACGGTGAGCGGGGGGCCGCCGTACCGGTCGTCGAGGCTCACCTCGGCGGGGAGCGCGCCCGGCGACAGTCCGAGCCGGGCCAGGGCCGCCTGCGGAACGGCCGCCTGCACCCGGCCGCCAGGCGCGGCGGCCGGCTCGGGCCACTGCCCGGCGAGCAGGCGTACGCGGTCCCGGGCGAGGGCGGCGAGCAGGGTCAGGTCGGCGTCCCGGCCAGGGGTTCGCGGGCCGGGGAGCCCGTACGAACGGCTGCGCGCCACGCTCTCGACGGTGACCGGCAGCCGGCCGAACACCTCGTCGGCTAAGGCCCGTACGGCCTCGTCGTCCTTGCCCCGCGCGGCCGCCGGATGCTCGCCCGCGACCAGGACGGTGGTCCGGGTCCGGCCGGGCCCCTGGAGCGCCCGGCGCAGCCCCGCTTCGCCCACGTCGCGGTTGAACGCGAGCAGTGCGGTCAGCACGGTCGTGGTGATCAGTGCGGTCAGCAGCACGGCGGCGGCGAGCGGCAGCCGCCCCCGGAGCCGGCGCACGACGAAGCCGAGCATGTGCCGTTTTCCTCCCCCATCCGGACCGTTGGTACCGGATAGCGGACGATGCTGTCAGATTCGAAAGCGCGACGGAAGGGACTTGCGCGAACGATGTGACGGATGAGCAAATTCGAAACGGCGGGGCGCCGGACGGAGTCCGCCGGCCGATTCCAGGGGGAGTCCAGACCATGACGCATCATCAGAACGACACGGCAGCAGCCATGGTGGCGGCAAACGACCTCCGCCGCAGCTTCGGCAGCGGGCCCCGGGCCGTCCACGCGCTGCGCGGGGTGTCGTTCGAGATTCGCCGCGGCGAACTCGTCGCGCTCAAAGGCCGGTCCGGATCCGGCAAGACCACCGTGCTCAATCTGGTCGGCGGTCTCGACACCCCGACCGGCGGCACGGTCGAGGTCGACGGCACCGATCTCGCCGTGCTGGACGAGGCCGGACTCCTCGCGTTGCGCCGCGACCGGATCGGCTTCGTGTTCCAGTCCTTCGGGCTGATCCCCGTCCTGACCGCCGTCGAGAACGTCGGCATCCCGATGCGGATGCGCAAGGTACCGGCGCAGCAGCGCGAGGAGCGCGCCCGCACCCTGCTCGCCCTGGTCGGTCTCGCCGACCACATGGAACAGCGCCCCGCCGAACTCTCCGGCGGCCAGCAGCAGCGGGTCGCCGTGGCCCGCGCCCTCGCCAACGAGCCGGCCCTGATCATCGCGGACGAGCCGACCGGCCAGCTCGACTCCGAGACCGGCCGCTCGATCATGCAGCTGCTGCGCGCGGTGGTGCGCAGCGAGGGCGTCACCGTCCTCGTCGCCACCCACGACCAGAACCTGATCGAACTTGCCGACCGCGTGGTGGAGCTGCGCGACGGACGGATCGTCGAACCGGGCGACGGACGCCACGGCGCCCCGCAGGACGCCGCAGCCGGCTGATCCGCGCAGGCGTGCTGTTCGGTGTCCCGACCGGGCCGGTCGTCCTCCGCATCACCGATCCGGCCCCGCGGGCGCAAATTGCCGGAGGCGGCGCACTCGGCCGATCCGCAGGCCGGACCCTCCTCCCGGTCCCCTCACCAGTCCGTGAGCAGTTCCGCCATCACCGCGGGAGGCAGGGAGGGGTTGGCGGCCGCGGCCCGGGCCACAGCGGGATCGGCGTCCGCCAGCAGGCCGGCGAGGACCGCCGGGGGCAGGGCCGGGTGACCGGCGGTCCGCGAACGGGCCTTCTCGTCGGCGAGGCAGGGCAGGAGCGCCGCGGCCGTCGCGTTCGGGTGCCCGGCGATCTCGCGGAACACCCGCCGAACCGGCGGATCGTGCCGGGCCAGGTCCTCCAACAGGGCGGGCGGGGCGTCCGGGTTGGCCGCCACCCGTGCCAGGACCCGTACGCCGTGCCGCGCGACCATGGCGCGCAGCTGTTCCCCGGACAGGCCCGGATGCGGGGCGACGGCCTTGGCCACCGACGCATCCGTGTCGGCGGCGAGGGCGTCGCGCAACTCCGGTGCCAGGTCGCGCCGCTGGGCCACGAGCAGCCGTACGCGGGCCTGCGGGGACGCGGCGAGTCCCGCGAGTTCGGCGGGCCGGGCGGCGGCGATGCGCGGGAGCAGGGTCGGCCCGATCCGGGTCGTCCCGGCCAGGTGGGCGAGGACGTCGAGCGGCACCCGTGGGTTGCGGGCGAGGCTGTGGGCGACCTCGTCCCCGGCGTTTTTGCCCTTCCCGCAGCGCGCGGCCAGGGCGCGGATCAGGGGTTCGCCGATCGCGGGATTGCCGGCCACCTCCGAGCGGACCGCCGGAATCGGGTCCTCGGCGAGCTGCGCGTACAACTCCTGTGGCAGATCGCTCCGTTCGGCCAGCGCACAGCGGATGAGCATGGACGGATGACCGGTGAGGGAGGCCGCGGCCGCCACCGGCGTCGCCGGGTTCCAGGCGGCCTGCTGCCAGGTCTCATGCACGGTGGACTCGTGCCCGCCCGCGCAGGCGGCGCCGCCGCGCAGATTGCAGTCCGTCCGGGGGCAGTACGGATCGTGCGTGAAGGGGATCTCCTCGCGGTCGCAGACCAGGCACGAGCGCGCCGGTGAGAGCCCCTCGCCCGTGATCAACGCGGCCAGCGCGGCGGGCGGCACCGCCTCGTTGGCCGCGGCCCCCTTGCGCACCTCGGCATGCGGATGCGCCGCGAGGCGGGCCGCGACCGACGGCTCGGTCGTCCAGAGGGCCAGCTCCGCGACCACGCCGGGATCCGGATCGGCGGCCAGGCTCTCCACCACGTCGAGCGGCAGACCGGGCCGGGAGGCCAGGGTCCGGCGGATCTCCCGGTCCGGATGGGTAGCCAGCAGGCGGGCCCAGGCGGGCGGTCCGGCGCCCTCGTCCAGCAGGGCCAGGGCCACCGAAGGCCGGGCCGCCGGGTCCACGTCGGCGGGGTTCAGCAGGCCCGCGCGGGCGAGGCGGATCGCGTCGTGTACGTCGCGCGCGGCCAGCGCGGCCACCCGGGCGGGTCCGAGGTCCGTGCGCTCGCTCAGCGCCCGGGCGAGGTCCGCCCCCTCGTCCGGGTCCGGGGCCGCACGTGCGACCAGCCGGTCGAGCAGCTCGGGCGGCAGCGCCGGATTGACGGCGAGACCGGCCGCCAGGTGCGCGTTCACCGCTCCACCGCCTCGGCCAGAGCCGCGGTCAGCGCCTCGGTGTACGGCTGCGGGCGCCGCCGGCGCGGGGTGACCACCCCGATGTGCCGGGCGGGGCGCGGCGGTTCGACCCGTACGACCGCGACCGAGTCCGAGGCCTCCGGGGCCAGCGACACGTGCGGCACCAGCGAGACGCCGACGCCCGCGGCGACGAGGCTCTGCGCGAAGAAGTAGTCGGTGGTGGAGGCGGCCACCTGCAGGTCGAAGGCGGCGAGCCCCGCGTACCGGTGGAGGAAGGCCTCCGTCTTGAGGCAGCCGAGTACCCAGCGGTCGGCGGCGAGTTCGGCGAGGCCGAGCGAGGCACGGCCCGCGAACCGGTGCTCGCGCGGCAGGACCAGCCACAGCGGATCGTCCATCAGCGGCGTCCAGTCGAGCCCGGCCCGCAGGGGCAGCGGGCCGTCGAAGTGGTACGTCAGGGCGAGGTCGGCGCCCCCGCTGCGCACCATCGGTACCGCGGTCTCCGGTTCGGCCTCCCGTACGGTCAGCTCGACTTCGGGGTGCGCGGCCACGAACCGGGCCAGCGCCGCCGGGAGCAGCCGTCGGCCGCCGCTGGTGAACGTGGCGATCGTCAGCACGGGCCGCTCCGCCGTCAGCCGGCTGATCTCGTGGCGGACCTGGTCCAGCTCCGCGGAGATCGTCTCCGCCGCCTCCACCAGCAGCCGCCCCGGCTCGGTCAGGGTGACCCCGCGGGTGCTGCGCACCGCCACCGGGTGGCCCAGGCTCCGCTCCAGCGAGGCGATGTGCTGTGAGACCGCGGAAGGGGTCAGCAGCAGGGCCCGGGCCGCTTGGTTGAAGCTGCCGTGCTCGGCGACGGCCCGCAGGATGCGCAGCCGCTGCACGTCGATCATCAGTTTTCCTTCATACCGGTTCAGCAGGTGATCGGTTCTGCTGGGGACGATACAGCGGCAGAGTCGTGTGCATGCAGAAGATTCTCGTGATCGGCGGAAGCCGGTACTTCGGAAAGCACCTGGTCACCCTCCTGCGCGACGCGGGCGACGAGGTCACCCTCCTCAACCGCGGCTCGGCGGCCCCGCCGCCCGGCGTCGGCCGCCTCGTCGCCGACCGCGACGACGAAGGGCAGCTGCTCGCCGCCCTCGGCGGACGTACCTTCGACACCGTCGTCGACCAGGTTTGCTACACGCCGCTGCAGGCCGCCGTCGCCCGCCGGGTCTTCGCCGGGCGGACCGGGCGGTACGTGATGACCTCCACGATGGAGGTGTATGACCCGGCGCCGCCCACTCCCGAGGCCCGCGCCTACGCCGAGGGCAAGCGGCAGGCCGAGGCCGTCTTCCGCGGTGAACCGGAGGACGGTGGCCCGGAGCCCTTCGGCTTCGCCGCCGTACGGACCGCCCACGTCCTGGGCGGTGGCCGGGAGGAGTTCACCGGCCGCCTTGAGCACTACGTGGGGCGGATCGCCGCCGGAACCCCGGTGGACGTCCACGCGGCCCCGTACGCCACCTCCTTCATCCACCACCGGGAGATCGCTCGGTTCCTGCAGTGGGCTGCGGGGCAGAAGTTCACCGGCGTGGTCGACGCCGCCTCCCACGGGGCCCTGGACGTCCTCGGGCTGTGCGAGCTGGTCGCCGAGCAGGTCGGCCGGCCCGCGCACCACCTGATCGTCGAACAGGGCGCCCCCGCCTCGCCGTTCTCCTTCGACCGCGACTACGCCCTGGACAACGGCCGGGCAGCGGGCCTGGGTTTCGGCTTCGGGCGGGTCGCGGACTGGCTGCCCGGTGCGATCGGCGAGTCGATCAACGCGTCGATCAATGCGTCGATCACCGAGCCGCTCGGTGAGCCGGGCCACTGATCCTCACCCGTCGCCCGTGCGACGCTCCAAGGGCGTGGCTACCGCCGAGTTGCTCACACTGAACGTGACGCTGCCCGCGCGGTAGCGGTCGTCGGTCCACTCGATCGGGCGTCCGTTGGCGGTGGCGGAGACATGCCGCTGGCGCAGCAGCGGGCTCCCGCGCCGGATCTCCAGCAGCCGGGCGTCCTCGCTGCCCGCCGGGAGGGCGTCGATGAGGTGCTCGCCGTAGTGGGCGACGATCCCGGACCCGTTCGCGAGGCCGTCCATCACCGAGCGGACGTCGTCCGGCATCGCCTCCACCGCGGCCGCGACCCAGTCCGCGTACGCCGTCCGCTCCACCATGGTGGGCGTCCCGTCGAGGAGCCGCAGCCGCAGCACGGCCAGCACCTCGGTGCCGGGCGCCAGCGCGAGCCGGTCCGCCTCCTCGGCAGTGGCCGGCCGGCGGGTGCGGGACAGGAAGCGGCTGGAGACCTCCTGGCCCAGCCCCTCGGCCCACTGGGCGAAGCTGTTCAGCTCGCCGAAGCTGTGGCGCCGCTCATGGCGCAGAACGATCCTCCGGGCGCCCTGGCGGGAACCGATCAGCCCCTCCGCAGCGAGCGTGGCCACCGCCTGCCGGACCGTCCCGCGCGAGGCGGACCAGCCGGCGGCCAGATCGCTCTCGGAGGGCAGCTGGTCGCCCACGGCGTACTCGCCGGAGAGGATCGCCGTGCGCAGCGCCTCGGCGATCTCCAGATACCGGACCGTTCCCATGCCGTGCCGCCCCCTTGCCTTCGACCCTGCCGTCGACCGTGTCCCGATGTGCCGCCAGCCTAGGCGTTGAAGATCATTGCACCGTTCTTGTCACGACTTCTTTCGGTCATTCTCGTCTCTTCGTCGAGTCGTGCCCCGCGGTCCAGCAGCCGTTCACCGTCCGTACAGTGAGACCGGGCGAACTGGAGCCAACTTGTTCAGACAAGTAGACCCCCGTCAGCAACCCGTCTCCGGGAGAGACCGTGCTCAGTTCCTCCGCCCGCCGCGGTGCGGCCGTACTGCTCGGCGCCGCCGTCCTCACCACGCTCAGCGCGTGCGGCGCCGCTCCGGACCAGGCCGGCGGCGCTGCCGCCGACGGCAAGTCCAAGGTCCAGCCGGGCGCCGCCACCTCGGTCGCCGACCTCGGCGGCATGGACGCCCTCGTCGCGGCCGCCCAGAAGGAAGGCCAGCTCAACGTCATCGCGCTGCCGCCGGACTGGGCGAACTACGGCGAGATCATCAAGGCCTTCGAAGCCAAGTACAAGATCAAGGTCAACAGCGAGAACCCGGACGCCTCCAGCTCCGACGAGATCGCCGCCGTGAAGTCCCGCAAGGGCCAGAAGCGCGCCCCCGACGTCATGGACCTCGGTATCGCCTTCGCCCGCAGCGGCGCCGGCGAGAACCTGTTCGCCCCGTACAAGGTCACCGCCTGGGACAAGATCCCGGCCGGCCAGAAGGATGCCGACGGCCGCTGGTACAACGACTACGGCGGCTACATCTCCATCGGCTGCGACGCCGCCAAGATCCCGAACTGCCCGGCGACCTTCGCGGACCTGCTGAAGCCCGAGTACAAGGGCAAGGTTGCCCTCAACGGCAACCCGACCAGGTCCGGTTCGGCCTTCGGCGGCGTCTGGGCGGCCGCCCTCGCCAACAAGGGCTCCTTCGCCGACATCCAGCCCGGCATCGACTTCTTCGGGCAGCTGCGGGGGAGCGGGAACTTCATCCCGGTCGAGTCCACCCCGGCCACCGTCGAGAAGGGCGAGACGCCCATCTCCATCGACTGGGACTACCTGAACGCCGGCTACGCCGAGCAGTTCAAGGGCAAGGGCGTCGACTGGAAGGTCGCCGTCCCCGCCGACGGCGTCTACGCCCAGTACTACTCCCAGGCCATCAACAAGGAGGCCCCGAACCCGGCGGCCGCCCGCCTGTGGATGGAGTTCCTCTACAGCGCCGAGGGCCAGAACCTCTGGCTGGGGGGCCACGCGCGCCCGGTCCTGCTCCCGGTCATGACCCAGGACGGCACCGCCGACAAGGACGCCGCCGCCAAACTCCCCCAGATCCAGGGCACCCCGGCCTTCCCCGCCTCCGCGGAGCTGGACAAGGCCAAGGCCACCCTCGCCGAGAAGTGGGACAAGGCCCTCTCCTGATGTCCCCCTCCACCCTCGTCTCCCACCCGGAGGGGACCGCCGGCGGCAGCACCGGCCGCCGCCGGCGGCGCGGCCCGCGCACCTGGCTCGCCGCCCTCCCGCTCCTCGCCTTCACCGGGCTCTGCTTCGGCATCCCGCTCGGCGCCATCGCCTTCGGCGCGGTCACCCGGACCGACCCGGCGAGCGGCGCCACCCGGCTGACCGGCGAGCACCTCGCGCGCTCGCTCCAGGGCCCCTACCTCGGCTCGCTCATCGGCAGCGTCGAGCTCTCCGCCCTCACCGCGACTGCAGGCGGCGTGCTCGGGGTCCTCATCGCCCAAGCCGTGGTCACCTCCCGGTCCCGGGCCCTGCGCAGTGCCACGCTGACCGCCTCCGGAGTCCTCGCCAACTTCGGCGGCGTCCCGCTCGCGTTCGCGTTCATCGCCACCGTCGGCATCTCCGGAGTCGTCACCCAGCTCGCCGACCTCGGCGGCCTCGGCTGGAGCCTGTACTCCTTCACCGGCCTCGCCGTGGTCTACCTGTACTTCCTCACTCCCCTGATGGTGCTCGTGACCGTCCCCGCACTGGACGGACTGCGCCCCCAGTGGCGCGAAGCCGCCCAGAACAACGGGGCCACCGGATGGCAGTTCTGGCGGCACGTCGGACTGCCGGTCCTGACGCCCTCCCTGCTCGGCGGATTCGTGCTGCTCTTCGGCACTGCCTTCGCCGCGCACGCCACGGCCGCGGCACTCGTCGGCGGCTCCGTACCGCTGGTCACGCTCAAGATCGCCGACGCGCTGTCCGGCAACGTGATGACCGGACAGGAGAACGTGGCGCTGGCCCTCGGCCTCGACATGATCCTGATCGCCGGCCTCGTCATGGCGCTCTACCTGCCCCTCCAGCGACGGAGCGCCCGATGGCTTCGATGACCCCGACGCCCGCACCGACCGCCCCGGACGCCGCTCCGGACACCGCGGCGGCGACGGCCGGCGCCACGGCGCCCGGCCCGGCGTCCCGGCCGCGCCGGCGCCCCCGCCCCCGCGTCTGGCGCGGAGCCGTACTCCTGCTCGCGGCCGCGTACTTCCTCGTCCCGCTCCTCGCCTCCTTCGTCTTCACCGTGCACGTGCCCGGCCAGGGCATCAGCTTCGAGGCGTACACCCAGCTGCTCGCCGCCGACGGGTTCACCGAGAGCATGCTGCTCTCCCTCGGGCTGGCCGCCGCCACCATCGCGGTGTCGCTGCTGCTCGCCGTGCCCGCGCTGGTCGCCGTACGGCTCGGCTCGCCGCGGCTGCGGCAGGTCGTGGAGGTGATGTGCATGCTGCCGCTGGTGGTCCCGCCCATCGCACTGGTCACCGGCATCACCACCGTCCTGCGCTGGGGCCCCGAGAACCTGTCGCGGACCCCGCTCTACCAGACCTTCCTGGCCGTGCAGGACGAGCGGTTCCCCGTCGTCCTGGTCCTCGCGTACACCGTGCTGGCTCTGCCCTTCGTCTACCGCTCGCTCGACGCCGGCCTGCGCGCCATCGACGTGCCGACGCTCGTCGAGGCCGCACGCAGCTGCGGCGCGAGCTGGCCGTACGTGGTCCTGCGCGTGCTCCTGCCCAACCTGCGGGCCTCGCTCGCCGGAGCCGCCTTCCTCACCCTGGCCCTGGTCCTCGGCGAGTTCACCATCGCCTCCCTCCTGGGCTTCCGGCCGTTCGCCGTGTGGATCGTCTCGATCTCCGGAGCCCACGCCCGGATGTCGGTGGCCGTCTCCATCCTCAGCCTCCTCATCACCTGGCTCCTGCTGCTCGTCCTCTCGCGGGCCGGGACCAACCCCGCCACGGCGTCCTCCGCCCCCCGTACGTCCCCCACCTCCCGCAAGGAGTCCTGACCGACATGTCCACCACCCTTCCCGCGGCCAGGAAGCCCGAGGAGCCTGCGGACCGCGCCACCCCCGCGGGCGCGCGCGTCGAATTCCGCGGCCTGCGGCGGGCGTTCGGCTCCACCGTCGCCCTCGACGGGCTCGACCTGGCCATCGAGCCGGGCGAACTCGTCGCCCTGCTCGGCCCGTCGGGCTGCGGAAAGACCACCGCCCTGCGCGTGGTCGCGGGCTTCGAGCAGCCCGACTCCGGCGAGGTCCTGGTCGACGGCGAGGACATCACCCGGGTACCGGCCAACCGGCGCGACGCCGGCATGGTCTTCCAGTCCTACAGCCTCTTCCCGAACCTCAGCGCCCGCGACAACGTCGCCTTCGGCCTGCGCGTGCGGGGGATCGGGGCGGCCCGGCGCCGCGAGCGGGCCGCCGAACTCCTCGACCTGGTCGGCCTGCCCGACCACGGCGACCGCTACCCGCACCAGATGTCGGGCGGCCAGCAGCAGCGCGTCGCACTCGCCCGCGCCCTGGCACTGCGCCCGCGCGTCCTGCTGCTCGACGAGCCGCTGTCGGCGCTCGACGCCAAGGTACGGGCCAACCTGCGCGACGAAATCCGCCGGCTCCAGCTCTCCCTCGGCATCACCACCGTGTTCGTCACGCACGACCAGGAGGAGGCGCTGTCCATGGCCGACCGGGTCGCCGTCCTGAACGCCGGCCGCCTGGAGCAGTGCGCCGCCCCGGCCGAACTGTACGAGCGCCCCGCGACGCCGTTCGTCGCCGAGTTCGTCGGCACCATGAACCGGCTGCCCGGACAGCTCACCGACTCCGGCCTCGTGGAGGTGGCCGGCGCCCGGCTCCCCGTCGACGGCCCGGTACCGACGGCGACGCGGGAGGTGGAAGTGCTGGTCCGGCCCGAGAACGTCACCGCGACCGCCGACCCCGAGGGCATGGCCACCGTGGTCTCCGCATCCTTCTTCGGCGCGGTGACCCGGCTCCACCTCGACCTGCCCGGCGGCACCTCCGTCAAGGCGGACCTGCCCTCGCGGGACGCAGGCGGGCTGGCTCCGGGCGCGCGGGCCGTCGTCGGCCTGGCCGAGCGCCCGGTGCTCGTCGTGGCCCGGTCCGCGTGAACGGGCTCGCCGCCGTCCTGTTCGACATGGACGGCACCCTGGTCGACACCGAGGTGCTGTGGTGGCGGACCACCGAGCAGGTCGCACACGGCCTCGGCCACGAGCTCACCGACGCGGACGCCCCCGAGGTCGTCGGCCGCGCCGTCGAGGACACCGCCGCCCACCTCGTACGGGTCCGCGGAGGGGGAGACCCGTCCGAGGTGGCGGCGGCCCTGACCGCCGACTTCTTCCGCCGGGTGGAGGCCGGGGCGCCGATACGGCCCGGCGCCCAGCGGCTGCTGACCGCACTCGAAGCGGAAGGCGTGCCCTTCGCGCTGGTCAGCGCCTCGCCGCGGCTGGTCGTCGACTCGGTGGTCGGCGGTTCGCTGGCCCATGTCCCGTTCGCCTTCACCCTGTCCGCCGACGACACGGCCCGGACCAAACCGCACCCGGACCCGTACCGGACGGCCGCCGAGCGGTTCGGCGCCGAGGCACGGGACTGCGTGGCGGTGGAGGACTCGCCGGACGGCGCGGCCTCGGCGGAGGCGGCCGGCTGCGGGGTGCTGGTGGTCCCGTCGCTGCTGGCCGTACCGGCCTCGCCCGTACGGACCTTCGCGCAGTCCCTGGACGAGGTCACCCCGGACCTGCTGCGGCGCTGCCTCCCCGCCGGTGTACCGCGGCGCCGTCAGGAACCCAGCCCGAGGAGCTCCACGACGCCGTCCACATAGGCGGCCGACACGGTGCCCGGAGCGGCGGCCGCCGCGCGGTGCAGCGAGGGCAGTCCGGCGCGGACGTACGCCGCGCACTGCCCGTACAGCCCGGCCTCGTACGAGGACCCGTCGTCCTCGGAGCCGAGCAGGGACAGCAGTGTCCACAGCAGCGCCTCGCGGGTGGCCAGCCGCGGCGGGCCCGCCGACCAGACGGCCATCAGCACCCCGCACACCGCCGGAGCGGGCGGGTGCAGGCGCCCCGAAAGGAACGCGTGGCCCTCCAACGCACGGAAGGCGGCCGGGTGTCCCTCGGCCGCCGCCCACAGGGTGTCCGCGAGATGCCCCGCGCTGCGGCCGCAGCCGCACGTGATGGTCTCCCAGTCGTGCCGGGAGATCTCCGCCCCCACCGCGTCGGGCACCAAGGGGCTGCTGCGCGGCTTGTCCGTCCCTCTCATGCGAGCAGTATGGGCATCGGGAACCGGCCTGACCAGGGGAATCCGTCAGTCGGAACGGCCCTGTGACCAGGGCCCGGACTCCGGCCCCGGGGCGTGTCCCGAGGCCGTGGCCGGAACCGGATCACGGGGGCCTTCGTCTGAGACCCCGTGTGGATGAGACGAAGAATTGCCGCCCTGCTGCTGGCCCTGCTCGCGACGCAGCTGGGATCCCTCGTCAGCCCGGCGTACGCCTGCGGCTGCGGGGCGATGATCCCCGAGGGCTACGCCCGCATCGGCGTCGAACGGGAGACCTCCGTCGTGCGCTTCGACGGCCGTACGGAACAGATCGTGATGCGGTTCGTGGTCCGCGGGGACGCCCCGCGGGCGGCCTGGATCATGCCGGTACCCGGGCGGGCGAGCGTTGAGCTGGGCGACGGGGAGATGTTCCGGCAGCTGACCTGGCTGACCCGGCCCGAGTTCAAGACCCGCAGCTACTTCTGGCCGCGCAACAACGACTGGCCGTTCTCCTCCTCCGGCTCGTCCGACACGGTGGGAGCCGCACTGCCCGGCGCGGGCCGGTCCTCGGTCGGTGTCGTCGGCCGCGAACAGCTCGGCGACTTCGACGTCGCGCGCCTCACCGCGACCGACCCCGACGCGCTGCGCAACTGGCTGGAGACCAATGGCTTCAAACTGCCCGACGGCCTCGCCGGCGAGCTGAAGCCGTACGTCGACCAGAAGTGGGAGTACGTCGCCGTACGCCTCGCTCCCCGGCAGCAGGGCAAGACCCTGACGGGCACCCTCGACCCGCTGAAGATCCGCTTCGACAGCGACCGGCTGGTCTACCCGATGCGGCTGTCCCGGCTGGCCAAGACCCCGCAGTCCCTCGGCCTGTACATCCTGGCCGACCACCGGATGGAGCCCGCCTCCCCGATCGGCGGCGCCAAACCGAAGGTCACCTTCGCCGGCGAGGTCACCCCGGAGGGCGGCCTCGCCACGCTCACCGGCGGCAAGCCGGCGTTCCTGACGGCGATCGACCAGGAGTTCCCGGAGCCGAGCCGCATCGACGGCGACCACGAACTGCGCGCCACGGCCGCCGACACCCCGTACCGCAAGGTGATCTACCACGGCGAACTGCTCACCGTCGGCGGGATCCCGGCCTGGCTGCTGACCCTCGCGGCCGTCCTGATCGCCGTCGTGGCGGGCGCCTTCACACTGCGCCGCCGCAGGTCCCGCAGCAGCAGCGCCTGACGCCGTGCGCAACGCGGCCGCGGCGCCGGGATCGCCGGGATCTTGGGCCGCGGCCGCGCCGGACGGAGCAAGAAGGGGTGCGCAGGCTGGGCGCGTGGGAGTGGGGCGCACTTCGCGTGCGGCCGCGGCGAGGTGGGGCAACCCGGGGTGGTTCGGCAGGAGGTCGCGACCCACGTGATGGCCTTACACGTGTTGCGCCGGCGGCCCGCCAGGCCGCACCCCGGCTGGAGCGGCACGCGCGACGCGAGCGCCGACGGCCCGGCGCCCCGCAGATGTGCAGGGAAGGCGGAGCCCCGGCCCTCGGCGGCCCGGCTTCGGTCTCGACGAGGGGTACGCGGCAGCCACCAGGGAGCAGGCGACCGGCCGGATCGCGGAGACCTTCGGGCCCGAGGCCGCCCCCGAGGCCGCCCCGAGGCCGCCCCCGAGGCCGCCCCCCGAGGTTTACGCCGCGTACGAGACGGCCCGCCCCGGCCGCATGCTCATGGACCTGATCACGGACGAGCTCTTCCGCGTCCGTCCGTCGGGCCGGCCGAGGCCAGGGCAGGCTCGGAGCACCCGGTCCGGGCCTGCCAGTTCGACTTCCACGCGTCCGCGTACGAGGGCCGGCCCGGCGCCGCACACTGCCTCGAACTCCCCTTCGTCTTCGACACCTTCGAGCAGTGGCCGGACGTGCCCTTCCGCGCCGGGCTCGCCCCCGCCACCCGCGACGGCCTGGCGCACACCATGCACCGGGCGTGGACCGCCTTCGTCCGCACGGGCGACCCGAACCACTGCGGCATGCCGCGGTGGCAGCCGTACGACGGGCAGACCCGGACCACGATGCGCTTCGACTCGGTCGTCACCGCCGCCTGCGACCTCGCCGGGCCCTCCCGCCACCTGCACAACGCCCACAGGAGCCGCTGATCTAACTCGTGTAACTTTGGAAGAGAGGTGACCGTCGACCCAAGGGAGCGCTGAGGACCATGCCCAGGGAGCCCAAGGAGACGAACGCCCCCGCGCCGCCCGTCTCGATAACCAGCGCCGACGTGGCCCGGCTCGCAGGGGTGTCACGCGCCACCGTGTCGTTCGTCCTGAACGACACCCCGGGCCACCGCGTCAGCGCAGGCACCCGCACCCGCGTGCTCGACGCGGCCCGGCAGCTCGGCTACGTACCTCATGCCGCAGCGCGGTCCCTGCGCGCCGGCCGCAGCAACCTCGTCCTGATGCCCGCCTCGATCTCCGCGATCGGCCGCCTCGTCAGCGACTGGGTCGACGACCTGCACAGCGAGCTCGATCGCCACGGTTATACGGCCGTCTTGCACGCGGGCCGTTTCGCCGACCCCCTCGACGCCGCCCGGGCGTGGGCCGAACTCCGCCCGGCGGCCGTCTTCGCCCTCGACGGCGACCGTTTCACGGCGCCGGCCGCCGAGCTGCTGCGCCGCGCCGGGGTGCGCGGTCTGCTCGCCTTCGCGGCCGGCCCGTTGGAGGGCGTCCACACCATCGGCTTCGACCACGCGCACATCGGCGCCACCGCGGCCGAGCACCTCATCGCGCGGGGCCGGACCAGGATCGGCGTCGTCCTCCCCCGGGAGCGCGGCCTCGGTACCCTCGCCGGCCCGCGCCTCGCCGGGGCCGAGTCGGTGGCCGCCCGGCACCTGGCGACGGTGACCCCGGTCGAGCTCGCGTACAGCAGGGAGTCCGCGACGGCCCTCGCCCGGCGCTGGCCGAGCCTCGGCCTGGACGCGGTGTTCGCCTACAACGACGAGTACGCGGCGCTGCTCCTGCACGCCCTCCGGGCCGAGGGCATCTCCGTACCGGACGAGGTCGCGATCGTCGGGTCCGACGACCTGGTCCTCTCCGCCCTCCAGCAGCCGGCCCTGACCACGGTCCGCCTGGACCTCCCCTCGCCAGCCTGCGTCGCCGACGCCCTGCACGAGCTGATCGAGACGGGGACGACGCCCCCGGTCCCCGCTGTGGAGGCCCTGCTCATCCACCGCGAATCCTCCTGACGGGACCGGGCTCGCGGCCCGGGCCGGCTCCGGCCGCTCAGCCACGGGAGCGCCCGGCAGGGCCTCGTACGGGTCGGGGAACCCGGGGGCCGGACGGCATCGGCGTCATCGGGTGTGCGGCCAGGGCGACGAGGTCGCAGACGCCGTACCGGTCCACGACGGCCAGGACGCCGCTGTCGCCGCTGTCGCCGGAGCCTACGCCGTGGGCGCCCTCCAGTGCCTCCGGACTGCCGGGGTCCGTACTGCCGGGGCGGACGGGGCCGGCCAGCGCGGCCAGGTGCCGCCGGCCGACTCGCCCCGGACAGCGATCCGGTCCGGGTCGATGCCGAGGGCGGCGGCGAACCGCCGGACGTAGCGGATCGCGGCCTTGACGTCGTGCAGCTGCGCGGGGAACGGGGCTTCGTCTCCGGCGCGTACGCGCAGGCGCCGCTGCCGCAGAAGCGGGCGGGCGGCGGGGGAGGGGCTCGATATGATCGCGACCGCGCACAACGGAAGGCGATCATGTCGGACAGCCCCCACAGGCCCAGCTCATTGATCAACACCGTCTACGGAGCGTTCCTGCGCCGCCTCGGCGGCTGGATCTCCATCGCGGACCTGATCACGCTGATGGGCGAGCTGGACGTCGACGGCCCGGCGGTGCGGTCGGCGATCTCGCGGCTCAAGAAGCGCGGCGTCCTCGAACCGGAGCGCCGGGGTGCCACCGGCTACCGGCTCAGCCCGGCCGTGCACCCCGTCTTCGACGAGGGCGACCGCCGCATCTTCGCCAGCCTCGAACCCGCGGACCTGGCCGACGGCTGGGCCATGGCGGTGTTCTCCGTACCGGAGTCCGAGCGCTCCCACCGCTACCAGCTGCGCACCCGGCTGACCTGGCTCGGCTTCGGCAACATCGCCCCGGGCGTGTGGCTGGCCCCGGGCCGGCTGCTCGAAGACGCCCGCGCCATGCTCGTACGGCTCGGCCTCAGCGAGTACGTGCACCTGTTCGCCGCCGACTACGCCGCCTTCAGCGACCTGGCGCAGACGGTGAGCTCCTGGTGGGACTTCCCGGCGATCCAGACGCAGTACGCGGCCTTCACTGACACCTACGCCCCCGTCGCCGCCCTCCTCGCTGCGGAAGGGGAACCCGGCCCCGCCGAGGCGTTCCGCCACTACGTGCCGCTGCTCACGCAGTGGCGCCGCCTCCCGTACCTCGACCCGGGCCTGCCCGCCGAACTCCTGCCGGCCGACTGGAACGCGGTGGCGGCCCGCCGGCTGTTCCAGCAGCTCCACGCGGTCCTGCTGGAACCGAGCCTGCGCCACGTCCGGGAGGTCACGGGGCTGGAGGAGGCCACCGACCGGGCCTAGGTCGTCTCTTTCGGATCTTGCCGGTTAAGCCCGCGGCGTCTGGTGCCGTGCATCGCAAGGCGGAAAGGCTCCTATTGCTGGACGTACTTGGGTGCCTCGACAACGCTGGGGGCACCTCCCAGCGGTAGCTGGGGGACGAGGTGCGGTGCCGGGCGTCGCGGGTCAGGCAAGATCCGGAAGAGACGACGCCAGGTGTTCGCGGAACCAGCGGTGCCCCGGGTCGGCCGAGTTGCGGGGGTGCCAGGCCATCCCGAGGTCCAGGGGTGCCAGGTCGAGGGGGATGGGGAACGTCCGCAGGCCCATGGCCGAGATGGTGTCGGGGAGCCAGTCGGCCAGGCTGAGGGCGACGAGGTCGGTGTCCCGGGCGAGCATCATCGCGCTCGTGTGGCTGGGTACGACGACCGCGGTCCGGCGGCGCAGTCCGAGTTCGGCGAGGGCGCTGTCGATGGGGCCGAGGCGCTTGCCGAGGCGGGAGATGCCGATGTGGTCGGCCGCGGCGAAGCGGCGGGCGTCGATCCGCCCGTCGAAGAGGGGGTGATCGCTGCGGGCGATGCCGACCAGCGGCATCCGGGTGAGCTGCCGGGTCCGGATCTCCGGGTCGAGGTGTCCCAGGACGCCCAGTTCGACGTCCACCCAGCCCTGCCGCAGTCCGGGACCGCCCTCCAGCGCCTCAGGCAGGAAGACGACGTCCACCTGCGGGGCCTGTGCGTGGATCCGCTCGGTCAGGGTCCCGGCCACGCCGACCAGGAGCAGGTCGGTGGCCTGCACCGTGAAGGTGCGCTGGAGGTGCGCGGCGTCGAATCCGGCACCGGGCCGCAGGACGTTGTCGCAGCCGCGCAGCAACGCGCCGATCTCCTCCCGGAGTTCCACGGCGCGCGGGGTCGGGACCATCCCCTGGCCGGCCCGGACCAGCAGCGGGTCGCCGACGGCACGGCGGAGCCGGGCCAGGGTACGGCTGACCGCCGCGGGCGAGGTGCCCAGGCGCTCCGCTGCGCGGGTCACGCTGTTCTCCTGGAGCAGGACGTCCAGGACGCGCAGCAGGTTGAGATCCATTGACACCCATCTCCTGAACTGCATTTTGCGTCTGCAGCAATGATTAGGTGTCAATCTTTGCATTGCTGCCGCAGCCGCCGGCACCGAGAGTGGAGACGCCCACGAAGACGCGTGGCACTTCCGCTTCGCCCCGTTACAGGAGCCGCTGTGCAGCCCGAGAACATTCGTCCTGCCGGTGCACCTGACGTCGACGGGCGAGCTGCTCGCGGGCGAGCTGCGGACGCCTCCGGAGAGTCTCCGCACAGCCTGTGACGCCCGTTGCGCAAGGCGACCGGACGAGTCGGGGCGGTGGCGGAAGTTCATCCTGGCCAACACCTGGCAGCCCTGCCACTGTTGCGCCGCGCCGCCGAGGAGCCACCTGTGACCTCGGCCCTCATCAGACATCCCTCCCATCGGAATGAAGACAATGAACCTCAGGAAATTCGTGGTCGCCACAGCACTCGGCGCCACCGTGCTCACCGCCGTACCCGCACTGGTCGCCCCGCACGAGGCCGCCGCCTCCGCCTGCGACCAGCTGACGGAATGCGGGGAAGGCCCGGGCGACAACGGTGGTGGCGGCGACTCGGGCGGCGACAACGGTGGTGGCGGCGACTCGGGCGGCGACAACGGTGGTGGCGGCGACTCGGGCGGCGACAACGGTGGTGGCGGCGACTCGGGCGGCGGCGACATGGGCGGCGGTGGCGACTGGAGTGGCGGTGGCGCCGACCTCAGCGGAAACATCGGCGACTTCGTGGCCGGCACCCAGTCGGTCACCATCGTGGGCAGACGCGATCCTGTTCCCGGCGTGCCCGCCATCCCGGACACGACGACCTACGGCGGGCACTCGGGCGGGATCTACGGCGGGGCCCCCGGCAGGGACAAGGCCGTCCCCTGGAGCGCGGGCAAGCGGTGGAACGAGAAGCTGCCCTGCCTCAAGAACAACGACGCCGGCGTGACGAAGCTGAGCCGGAACATGACCTACGCGGTGAGCTACGAGGTCAGCGCCAACATCTCGGCCACGGCGTTCGAGGTGCTCGGTGCCACCCTCAACACCAAGCTCAACGCCACGGTGACGCAGCAGATCGGCACCGAGGTCACGCTGAACCCGGGGCAGAGCTGGACGGCTGACGTGGAGTACCAGACCATGGTCTACGCGATCCAGACGACGTCCTGGGGCAGGACCTCCACCGAGTTCGTGAACGTCACCATGCCGACCGGCACCCTGAACTTCCACTCCTGCTGATGCTCGACCGCTCCACCACGGCGGCGGTGCGACGGGTGCTCCCCGTCGCACCGCCGCTGGACGCCGCGGCCATCCCGTCCGACGCCCGCCGTCAGGCACTCGACGCGCTCGCCGAACTGGCCGCCGCCACCCGCGCGCACCTGGACGACCCCGACCTCTTCCACCGACCCCGCTGGCGGCCCAAGCTCCACCTGCGCCGCATCGCCGGCATCGAACCGGCGCAGCTGGCCGAGCAGTTGGCAGCCGCTGCCGAGAACCGCAGCTCGGCCGGCTTGCTGGCGGTCCACTCCGTCCGTGCCGAGGTGCTCGAACACCCCGGCCAGCGCCCGTGCTTCACCCCGGACGCGCTCGCCGAGCTGCACCGGCTGCTGATCGCGGGAGACCCCAACATCACCGCCCCGGGCGGGTTCCGCCGCTCGTCCGCCACCGTCACCTGGCCCGACGGGCAGGCCTTCTCGATCACGACCGGGGCCGGTGCTCAGCTGCGGGAGCGGATCGAGTACTGGCACCACTGGGGCACCCGCACCACCGCGCACCCGCTGGACGCCGCCGCGCTGGCCATGGCGGCACTGCTGACGATCCATCCGTTCCCCGACGCCAACGGCCGCACCGCCCGTCTGCTCGGCCAGTGCGACCTCGTCGGGGCCGGTCTGCTGCCCGGTCTGCTGCTCGACCTGGACGCCTGGCTCGAAGAACACCGCACGGAACACGACACCGCCCTGGTCGCCGCCGCCGACGGCGACCTCACCCGCTGGGGAGCGCTGTTCGCCCGCGCAGTGACCGACACCGCCCGGCACCGGACCGGCACCCTCACCGTCCACGGCCGACTGCTCGACGCCGCCCTCGCGCAGGTCGCCGACGATCCCGCCGCCGTGGCCGTCCTCGGCCGGCTCCGCGCCGCACCGGCGGTCTCGGCCGCCTGGCTGCGCGACCGCATCGCGCACGAGCCGCAGCCAGCGCTGGACCGCCTGCGCGCGGCAGGCATCCTCACCGACCACCCCCGCCTCCCGGGAGCATTTGTCCACCCGCAGCTCCTCGAACTGCTCGACACCCCCTACCGGCCCGACCCGGCGAGGGAGTCCGCCGAAACGGAAGAAGGGCCCGCCGCGCCGGACCGGAGCCGGCTGTACACCTAGGCCGTTTCCTTCAGATCATCGGATCGTTGGTTGATGTGTGTCGTTGATCGGGTTGGGGCGTGGACAGGACCGCCGGCGGTCAGGTGATGGGTTCGCCGTCGTACGGGCCGCCTATGCAGGTCCACAGGCCGGTGGAGGATTCGTATTCCACTGATCCGTGGTGCGACCTGCACGTGGGCCCGTTGACAGCGGGCGCGGCAGCCTGTGCGGCAGGGCCGGTGATCCCGAGAGCGGCCAGCACCACCGCGGCGGCGAGCCCGAGAAGTCGTGTACGCACGGGAAGCTCCCTCGTGTCGTGGGGCATGGGTCATGACCAGCCTCCCCCGCACCGGGTCGGCGTGCGCGTCTTGTTGCTCCGATCGGGTGACGGTTCCGGCTTGCCCCGAACGACCCGGCGGAGGTGCGCTCCGCGAGCGCTCGACCACGTGCTGCAGCAGACTGGTGCCATGGCGAACACACCCGTGGTATCCGTGGGTCGCCCGGACGACCTCGGCTTGCGGAAAGTCACCATCGATGACCATCCCATCGGCGAGGCGCGTTCTTACAGGGAACTGCAAAGACTCCTCCGCCGCGACGGTCCGAAATTCGGACTCGATCTTCCGGTCTGCCGGCACGATATCCACTGGATCGGCGGAGGCTGCGACGTCTGGCCGGACCGCCCGTGGCGGCGACGCTCGTACGGCATTCTCATGGCAGTCCTGTTCCTGGGGACCGCGTTCATGCTCATCAGGTTCGGCGTAAAGGACACCTTCAGCGCCCTCTCCTATGCAGGGCGCATCACGGGAGTCACTTTCGTCCTGGTGGCCGTGACGGAGGTCATTGCCGCGGCGGTCAATCTCGACTACTGGCGCAAGCGGAGACTGTCCTTCTCGGGAACCATCCTGCTGGTCGGTGCATCGATCTCCCTTGTCGTGAGCCTGGTGCTGCTCTTCGCGCAGATGGTCACCGGCTGGACCTATCAGAACTATCTGCCGATCTGGGCGTTCTTCGTGATGCTGTCCATATGGGCTCTGGTGACACTCGTTCGGGACAAGGCCTGGAAAGGGCTTCGCAACCCCAGGACGGTTGCGGTCGGGGCGGTGGTGACGGGTGTCCTGGCCATCACCAATGTCACGTACTCCCAGATTTACGTCCCCTATGCGACGTCGCCGGTGGTGGAGTCGTCCGCCGAATTCGGGAAACCGACCCTGGACGAGGCGCGGGCGACGATGTACCTGCCGGTCCATCTGTCGATGAAGAACTCTGGCCAGATCCCCGTCTACGTCCTCGGCAGCATCTACTGGATCCACGGCCTGCCCGAGGGCGGCAAGAGGTTCGCGCTGATCCACGCCGACGAGTTCATCAAGCCGCCGGGACGGCCGTTGAATCCGGGCGAGGAATTCTCGGAGGACGAGGTTGTCGAAATCGGGACCAATGGAAAGCCGGGCTACGAGACGATCAAGGTGCAGACCGAACTGTACGCGATCAGGAAGGACCGGATGACGATAGTCGGCGACTACGAGCGCTCGGGCAAGGATCTCAAAAGCCTCAAGAAGGAGGGAAAGGAAAACGACCCGAATGGGCCGAAGGAGAACTACTTCAGATATCAGGCCGACATCTCCAACAGCAATGAGGTCCTGAACGTGACCCGGGGGCGGCAGCGCGTGACGCTGTGGTACGTGAACAAGAAGCTGTACCCGTACCTCATCGCGGAGGTGGCGCCCCCCGGTGCGAGGGTGGGCTTCGACCTCGACAACCCCAACGCGAACAAGAAGGCCAACGAACGCTACGGTCTGGCAAAGGTACGCGGATCGATGGCGCAGAAGCCCTTCGGCGAACTCATGGAGATGGCCCAGGAGCAGCCCACGGTCGGTGCCTCGCCCCAACCGGCGCAGTGAGTTCCCCGGGACGGCCCTCAGGGCAAGGGCAACGGCGCGATGGTGTACGCCGGGACCGACGGGTCGTTCTGGAACGATGAACCGGTCAGTGCGCCGCGATGGTGGCTCAGCCCTGCGCGGACGCTCCCGGCAGGATGATCGTGACCCCCCGCCCGGGCACCGTGCCCATCGCGGCCAGGGCCGCCGGGGCGGCCTCCAGCGCGATCGTGGACGTGACCAGCAAGTCGGGCCGCAGCGCCCCGGACCGGACCAGCTCCATCATCGGCGGGTACGCGTGCGCGGCCATGCCGTGGCTGCCGAGGATCTCCAACTCCCAGGCGATCACGCGCTCCATCGGCAGAACCGCTGCCCCGGCCGCTGCCGGCAGCAGCCCCACCTGTACGTGCCGGCCCCGCCGGCGCAGACCGGCCACCGACGCCGCCGCGGTCACCGGAGAGCCCAGGGCGTCGAGCGAGAGGTGCGCGCCGCCGCCTGTCAGCTCCCGTACGGCCTCGGCCGTACCGCCCGCCCGCGCATCCACGCAGTGCGCCGCTCCGAACTCCCGTGCCAGATCCAGCGCCCCCGGCGCCGTGTCCACGGCGACGACCCGCGCCCCGGCCGCCACCGCGATCATCACCGCCGACAGTCCCACCCCGCCGCACCCGTGCACGACGACCCACTCGCCCGCCGCCACCCGCCCCTGCGTCACCACGGCCCGGAACGCCGTCGCGAACCGGCAGCCGAGTCCGGCGGCCGTCGCGTACGAGAGCTCCTCCGGCACGGCCACGAGATTGACGTCGGCATGCTCCAGGGCCACGTACTGCGCGAAGGACCCCCAGTGCGTGAACCCGGGCTGCGTCTGCCGCGCACACACCTGCTGGTCGCCGGCCGCGCAGTCGGCGCAACTCCCGCACGCGCAGACGAACGGCACGGTGACCCGGTCCCCGGTGCGCCAGCCGACGACCCCGGAACCCACCGCCTCCACCACACCGGCGAGTTCGTGCCCGGGCACGTGCGGCAGCACGATGTCCGGATCATGCCCCATCCACCCGTGCCAGTCGCTGCGGCACAGCCCGGTCGCCTCGACGCGCACCACGACCCCGCCCGGGGACGGGCTCGGATCGGGCACCTCGCGGACCTCGGCCGGCCGCCCGTACTCCTCGAACACCACCGCGCGCACGGAAACCGCCCTCCACTCGACTGCCCCGCACGCTACCCGGGGCCGCCGCGGGGCGTCAGGGCGCGCCCGCACCGGCCCGCGCGAGCGCCAGGACGCCCATGCAGATCAGCGCCACGCCCAGCAGCTGGGGGAGCACCCACCAGCCCGCCCGCAGGTGCTCCTCGTACAGGACCACGCCCAGCGCGACGCTCACGCTCGCGTCGCCCAGCGTCAGCGCGGGCTGCGAGGCGACCAGCGGCCCGCCCTGCATGGCGTGTTCGAGCAGCAGGACGGCGCAGATGCCGGTCGCGCCGAAGGCGTACGTCTGCCACGCCGTCAGGAACGCGCCGATGCCGCCGTCGGTTAGGACGTACACGGAGTGCTTCATCAGGGCGGCCGTGAGCGCGTAGCAGACGGCGGTGGCCGCGCCCAGGCAGCCGGCCCGGGCGCGCCCCGGCGGGCGGCGCAGACCGGCCACCGCAAGGGCCGCGACGACGGACGCGCACACCGCGAGCGCCGGGATCCACCGGTCGACCGGCACGTGCGTCCGGTTCCCGGCGGGGGAGGCCGCGGCCAGTGCCACCCCCAGCCCGGCCACCACTCCCGCCACGGCCAGCCACAGGGCCCCTGGCAGCCGCCGCCGGGTCACCAGCGAGGCGATGAGGAGCGCGAGCGGCAGCTCCAGTACGAACAGCGGCTGTACGAGGACCAGCGCACCGGTGGCCAGCGCCGCGGCCTGCCCCACACCGGCCGCGATCACGGCCAGGATCCCGGCAATCCACACGGGCCGCCGCAGCAGGTCGAGGACCAGCCCGAACCGGAAGCCCTCGCTCTGCGGCACGGTGAGCGCGGCCCGCCGCTGGAGCACGGTGGCCAGCGCGTTGCTGAGCGCCGCGAACAGGGCGAAGAGGACCGGCAGCACGACGCCCATCCGCCGATCCTCGGGGTGTCCGCCACCGGCCCGTCCCCCGACACGCCCCGACGGTGGGTATTCCCCCGCCCGCATGGAAACCGTTCCGGCTGCCGCCTCGTCCGGCGGAGCGCCCCGCAACGCCCCGGCATTCGCTGCCACACGGCCGGCCGCCCCGGCGAACGCACGCGGTCGGAGCACTACCGGGCGGCCCGCCGCAGGGCCAGTGCCGCCAGGGCCTCCGGGGCGCCGGCCTGGCCCCGGATGCCGGGGAAGGCGTTGACGTCCACGATCAGCGGGATGCCGTCGCCCGTGTCGATGAGGTCCACCCCGTAGACGTCGAGCGCGAACACCTCGCCGGTCCGGCGGACCACGTCCTCCCAGCCGGGCGGCAGTTCGGCCAGGGCGAGCGGCCGCGTCGGACCCCGGCCCTCCGGAGCCAGTTCGGAGCGGCGCAGGGCGGCGAAGACCCGGTCCCCGATCGCCCACAGCTTGTGGTCCCAGCCGCTGTTCGGCGCGAACTCCTGGACCACGACCGGCTCCTGCGGCCAGGCGTCCGCGAGCTCGCGCAGCCGGACCCCGTCGTCGACCCGGGCTACCAGATCGTGGCGGCGGCTGTGCCGGCTCTTGACCACCAGGGGCGAGGCGCCGAGCTGTGCGCCCGCCGCCCAGTTCGCGAGGGAGTCGTACGTACGCGTGCCCGCGAACGGCAGGCCGCCCCGCAGGGCCAGTTCTGCCATCTCCGTGCGGTCCTGGCAGAGCGCGGTCGCCGCCGCCGAGTTCAGCACCGGGGCCCCGCGCCGCTCCAGCTCCCGCGCGAGGTCCAGCGCCCGAGGGGTCCGCGACTTCAGCAGGTACACGTCGGCCGGGTCGGTGGGGGCCTCGTCCACCGCACCCGGATCCAGCGACTCCACCCGGTGCCCGGCGGCTTCGAGCAGGGCCGTCGCGGCGGCCAGCAGCGGATGGCCCGGCTCCGGCGTGACCAGGCAGATCCTCACAGGGCGGCCTCGCCGGCGCGCGCGGACGCCTGCACGGGAGACGCCTGCACGGGAGACGCCTGCGCCGGAATCGACACGGGCAGCCCCTGAGCCCGCGGGTGGCACACGGCCGCGGCCGCTGCCGCCGGACTGCCCGTGCGGGCCAGCCCCAGTACGGCCCGGGCCACCCGGGCGGCCGCGTCCGGGACCTGACGGAAGCTCGGAAAGTCGTTCACGTCCACCACCACGGGCCCGTCCGGACCCAGCAGCACGTCCACCCCGTACAGGTCGAGCCCGTACACCGCCCCCACCTGCGAGGCGATCGCGGCCACCTCCGCCGACAGCGGAACGCGCCGCTCCCGCACCGCCGGATCGGGATGCAGGGGCGAGCAGCGCTCGGTGGCGAACAGCTCCCCGCCGACCGCGTACACCTTGATGTCGGTGCCCGAGTTCGGCACGTACGGCTGGGCGATGAGCATGTGCTCGCCCGCCAGCTCCGGGAGCAGCGCTTCGAGCTCCTCGGGCGAGGACACCAGGTGCACGGCCCGCCCGGAGCTGCCGTCCGCGGGCTTGACGACGAGCGGGTACTCCGCCGCCGGTATCTCCCGCAGCGGTTCCGGCCGTGCCGCGGCGTACGTCGGCGGCATCGGAAGCCCGCGGGTCCGCCCGATGGCGGCGGCCAGCGCCTTGTCCCGTACGCCCCGGATCGAGCGGGCGTCGTTGACGGTGGTCATCCCGGCCGCGGCCGCGGCTTCGAGCAGGGTCAGCCCGGGCCCGCCCGACACCGTCTTGAGCACCCAGGCGTCGTGCGTGCCGGCGGCCACGACCTCGGTCATCCGCAGCAGCGAGCCGCCCGGCCGCACCACGTCCACCTGGTGTCCCCATGCGGTCAGCTGCCGGATCACCTCGTTCGGCATGCCGTCGTGGCGGTAGTGCTCCTCCACCAGGAAGCAGAGCCTCATCGACCTTCCCCATATTCCCCGGACGTCCGCCGATCCCGTCCGGCGAGTTGTGACGTCACAGGATGTCATGGACCGCAATGTGCTGATCGGTCCGGAGGGGGTGTGGGCCACCGGGCGCCCGGACGCCGGTCACTCGTGGTGCGTGCCGGCCGCCAGCGCCGCATCCCGTACCTCCAGCTGCGTGTGCCGCCTCAGCTCCCGCAGCAGCCCACGCCACTCGGGAGCCCAGCCGGTGTTCCTGCCACCGGAGCGGCGGCCCATGGCCGTGGTGAGGGCGACGGCGAACAGCCCCGGGATCAGGGCGCCGTCCGCCGCGAGGCCGCGTACGGCTGCCAGCACCACGGCGGGGTCCCGGACCGGTTCGCCGGAGGAGCCGGCCTCACGCAGCGAGGCCGCCGTCGACACGGCCAGCGCGGGCCGGCCCTCGTGGGCCGCCACGAGGGCGTCCAGGGACGCCTGCAGCGCCGGAAGGCCGGCGTGCAGTTCGACCGAACGCCGCAGCAGCGCCGCGCGGGTCGTGGCCAGGGCGGGTTCGCCGTCGAGCTGCCGCACCAGGGCCGCACGCAGTTCCGCGTGTTCCCAGGCGACGATCCGGCTCAGGAACCGCACCCGCTGGAGGGCCGGCAGATCGCGCTCGGCCTCGGCCTCCGGATCGTCACCGGACCGTACGACGGCCAACAGCTCGGCCACGGCACGGTGGAACTGGCTCCCGGGCCCGCCGCCGCCGAGCGGGTGTGGCAGCCCCGAGCAGGCGATCTTCTCCAGCGCCGTCGCAGCGGACTTCCAACCGGGGGACGGCGACAGGTCGCAGACCGCCAGCCGTACGGGGTCCGCCGCCTCGGGCGCGTAGGCGACCCAGTCCGGCAGTGCCGCGACCGCCTGATCGGCCACAGTCCGGTGGGGAGAGGACGCCAGGAGCGCCACCAGCCGTGCATAACGCGGCCGGTGGGGCTGCGCCACCCGGAGCGGCGGGGTCTGTACGATCACCGCCCCGGCCTCCCGGGTACCGGTCGTGGCGGCCGCCTCCAGCAGGTTCCAGACCTCCCCGGTCCCCACGAGCCCGAGGGCGAGGCCCACGGCGGTGGTCACCACATCGGGGTGGCTGTCCGCGCCGCCGGCGATGTCCGCCAGCAGTGCCGAGGACCGGCGGGGCGGCAGGAAGCGGACGGCCAGCCGGGCCGCCTCCTTGCGGCTGGTCACCTTGACGCCCGAGGGCGCACCCAGCAGCCCCTCCAACAGTTCCGCGAGCAGGGTGGGCGCGGTCCCTGCCGCGGCCCGCCCGGCGGCGTACACGGCCACGCGGGCGTGGTCGTCGCCCGCGTGCGCGAGCAGTTCGGGCAGCACGGCCGCCGGCTCCACGGTCCGGGCCGAGGCGGCGAGCGCGGCCTGCGCGAGCAGCGTGTCCGCCGAGCGCGCGTGCCGTCGTACGAGCTCCAGCCCGTGGTCGGGGATCCGCGCCGCGGAGCGCAGGACGTCCGCCCGGCCGGACACCGTCCCGGAATCGTCGCTGACGGCGACCTCCGCCAGCCAGGCCGCCTCCTCCTGCTGGCGCGGCACCCAGCGGTCCGCCCGGTCGAACCGGGGGAGCGGGCGCACGGACCCCTCGCGCAGGAACCGGCCGTACGGCGGGCGCGCGGCGAGTACGGAGTCCAGCAGGTCGGTGCGGTGTGCCGACAGCACGTCCAGCACGGGTGCCAGCGCGACCGCCGACGGATCGTCCTCCAGCAGTGCGGCCACCCGCTCGCCGCGCGTCGCCGGGTCTGCGAGCCAGACCTGCGCGAGCTGCGGGAACACCCCGTCGGTGCACCGCTTCCGGGCCTCGCCGAGCATCCGCTGGAGCCCGGGCACGCGGTGGCAGCGGTCCCCGAGGCAGGACGTGAGCGTGAGCAGAGGCTGGTACTCGCCCTTTTCCGCGTGGAGGTCGAGCCAGGGGCGCAGCGCTTCGAAGACCAGCTGCTCCCGGCCGCGCGGCAGTACGCCTGCGCGCGCGTTCAGCGCGAGGCGGCCGGTGCGGAGGGTGAGCCGGCGGAGGGTGCTCAGCGCCCAGTCGAGCAGCACGGAGCCGGGAGCCGGGGCTTCCAGGACCCCGGACACCAGGCGGTCCAGGGCCCGGCGCGTCTCGGCGGAGCAGTCGCGGGCCTCCTCGGCGTCCGTGACGATCCGGTCCAGGAAGGCGACGGAGGCCTCGCCGGCCAGCAGCGGCACGGGAACCTCAGCCAGCGCCGCCAGGGCGGCGGCGCGAACGGGGTCGCGGTCGTTGCGCAGCCGCCGTGTCATCAGCTCCAGTACCTGGCCCAGCGCTTCGGCGTCGCGCGCGTGGACCGCGTTCTCGACGAGCCGGGGCCAGGCCGCCCGGCGGGTGTCGGCGTCGGACCGCTGCGTCGCGGCCAGCAGCTCCGGCCGCGCCTCGGCGACCGGAAGGTGCGCGACCAGGGCAAGGATCCGGCCGGTCTCCCCCGTGTCCCGGCGGGCGCGCTCCGCGCCCCACCGCGCCTCGGCCTGGCGGCGCTCGCGCGGGAGCACGGCCAGGACGGGGTCGGGGACCGTCCCGCCGGGAGCGGGGGTGTGCTCGGTGGCCGCGTCGTGGAACGCCTCGCGCCGGGCCGGAGGCAGGGCCTTCAACAGCGCGGCCAAGTACGCGGGGCGGCCCGCCCAGCGGCGGCCGAGGGCGGGCAGGGACGGCGGATCGGCCCGGACGAGCTGCCGCAGCCGGGCCTGTGGAAGGAGGTGGTCGGTGTGCTGCCCGGCCCTCCGTTCGGGGGCGGTCAGCCAGCGCACGAGACGCTCGGCGTCCACTGCGATCAGGTCGCCGATCCGGTCGTGCAGCGGCCCGGGCAGCCGGCTCGGCCCGTACTGCTCCAGCAGGGCGAGTACGCGGTCCGGGACGGCGGGCAGGGCCGCGGCGACCCCCTCAGCCCGGCGGACCCACCAGTTCTCGCGCAGGCCGTCCGGCAGCTCCGCCAGTTCGCCGGCCGCCTGGTCGAGCACCGCGCAGGGATGGCTGCGGCCCAGCCGGCCCCAGTGCGGGACGGCGTGTGCCAGGTCCGGCAGCTGCCGGGAGACGAACTCCGGCCCGCAGGCCGGGAGCAGGGCAGCGGCCTCCCCGTCGCCCCACTGGGCCCTCAGGACGGGGATCAGGCGTTCCGCGAGCGCCCGGCGCGAGCCCCGGAGCACGGTGCGCGTCAGTTCCAGGCGGATCTCGGCAGAGGCGTCTTCGTACGCCGCCTCGATCGCTTCGTCCGGCACGGGCAGCGTGCGCGCGGCCCGATGGGCGAAGGCCCGCACCACGGGATCCGGGTCGGCCAGTCGCCGCGCCAGGAACTCGGGCTGCCTGCCCGCGAGCGCCGCCACCGCGGCCAGCCGCCGCTCGTAGCGGCCCCGTCCGGCCAGCTCGGCCAGCAGGCCGGGGAGTTCGCCGGTGCGGGCGAGGTCCCGGGCGGTGGTGGCGAGCAGCCGCAGCCGGTCGGCGTGCGGAAGCGGGTCGAGGTCGGCGAGCAGGCGTTCGACGGTGCGTGGCATGGGGTCAGTCTGCCCACCGGGGCCGACGTGGAGAAACGGGTTTCGGACGGCTGCGGACAGCAGGGAGCCCGGACGGCCTGTCGCGGCCGCCCGGGCTCCTCTCCCCTCGTCGACGGGGTCCCGCCGGACTACGCCGGCATGGGCACGGACACGAACCGCTTGCCCGACTCGTTCTCGACCACGACCTCCTTGACGTTGGCCGGGTCCACCGCCGCCGAGCCGTCCAGCGAGGCGCCCTTGCCCTCGCCGTTCTGGCTGCCCACGACCCAGCTGCCGGCCGTGGTGCGCTTGCCGTCCCGGCCGACGACGACGAGCAGGCAGCGCTCGCCCGGCGGGATCCCCGTCACGGCCGCGTGCACCCGGACCCACTTGGCGGCCGGCGTGACCTGCACGGTCATCCGCCCGCCGGTGCCGGCGTCGGTCGCCGCGGCCACCTTCGTACCCGCCACCGGGGGTGACGGCGCCGCCGTGACCGTCGGCGAGGGCTGCATCGGCTGGGCGACCGGCCCGCCGTCCGCGGAGCCCAGCTGCGCCCCGGCCCAGAACACGGCGGCCAGCGAGGCCGCCGCGGCCAGTCCCGCCACGCTCCAGCGCCGGCGCCGCTCGCCGGCCTCCTCGTTGCGCATCTGCCGCAGGGTGCGCTGGAGCAGCAGATCACCGCCCTGCGGCGGCCCGTCGAAGAAGGCCTCCGCAGGCACCTCGCCCAATGCCGCTTCCATCTCGCGCAACGCGGCCACCTCCTCCCGGCATTGCACGCAGCCGCTCATGTGTTCCTCGACCCGGCGGACGTCCTCCGCGTCCAGGACGCCGAGAACGTACGGGCCGAGCAGTTCCTCCTCGTGCCGCTGCCGGTTCATGCCACCACCTCCCGCAGTCCGGCGGGCTGCTGTGGCGGCCTGCCCATTCGATTGCCCTCCCTGGTGCTGCCCTGACGGAATACCTCGCGCAGCGCTTTGAGCGCGTAGTGCGCCCGCGATTTGACCGTGCCCGCCGGGATGCCGAGGGTGTCGGCGGCCTCGGCCACGCTGAGCTGGCGGTAGTACAACTCCTTCAGCACGTCCCGGTGTTCCGGGGACAGCTGGTCGAGGGCCCCCAGCACGGTCATCGTGTCCACGATGGAATCGGCGTGGTCCAGCTCCACCGGGGGAGCGGCCGCGGCCCCGGAGACCTCCGCGGGGCGGGCGGCCTTGGCCCGGTAGCGGTCGGTGATGATGTTGCGGGCCACCGTCAGCAGCCAGCCGCGCACCGATCCCTTTCCGTTGACCAGGACCTCGGAATGCCGCCATGCCCGGATCAGCGTCTCCTGGACGACGTCCTCGGCGGTGGCCCGGTCCCCGGTCAGCCGGGTGGCGTACGCGAGCAGGGCGTGGCCGTGCTCCTCGTACACCGACCTGATCAGTGCCTCGTCGGTCGAGCCCCGTCGCGTGCGGGGCCACAGTGGTCCGGCCATCTCACACCCTCTCCGTCTTCCTCGCCCATCTCGTGCGGACAGAACACGCGTGGCCGCCGGACCCGGTTCATGTGACCCGCGTCACTCGACCCTGTGTCGCTCAACTGCGGCAGGCACGCCCCTCGTTGAGGCAGCCGACCACCGCGGCCATCTGTGCGTCCGTCATGGCGTCCACGAACATGGCGTGGTCGGTCTTGGGACTGTGCCGCTGCTCGGGGAAGGAGTCGACGGCGACCGACACCCCCGGCGGCACCTCGTACGCGAGGGAGATGCGCAACTGGGGCACGGCGAAGGTGCCCTGCGGGCAGACGCCGTTGGCCGCGGGGAAGACGAGGTGCGAGCGGTGGCCCGGGCTCTCGGTGTCCAGTCCGTTCCAGCAGCTGGGGAAGACGAGCGTACGGGTGAGGCGCTCGCCCGCAGGGCAGCGCGGGTAGTGCGTGGTGAACCGGCCGGGGGAGCCGGAACAGCCCCAGCGGGCGCGGACGTCGCCGTCGCTCGCCGCGGTGTACGCGACCGCGTCGCCGGTCATCGCGCGCAGGAAGCGCGGCATCGGCACGACCTTGCCCACCGGGCTGCCGCGGAACTCCACGGAGACCGCCGCCTCGGGCACGATCTCGCCCGAGTTGCCGTGCCCCGCCGGGCCTTCGTGCGGGTGGCCGCC